>JBALUX010000028.1:0-24704 GCA_036963725.1 Parasphingorhabdus sp.
GTCCAGAATTTCCGCAGCTGGTCACCCGAAATGGTGCCGGACGAGAATATCGCCTGTGTTGGCCTGGAATATTTCTGTTTTGAGAACGACGGCCTGTGGTCTTCGTCCGACGAAGATCTGATCGAATTAGCCAAGAAGGAAATGGCGATTCTCGGTCTGTGCAATCCTGAAGATGTTGTCGGCGGCGCGGTTGTGCGTCAGGAAAAGGCCTATCCGGTCTATGACGACAGCTATGAACAGAATGTCGCCACGATGCGCGATGATCTGGAAAGCCGCTTCCCGACGTTGCACATGGTCGGCCGTAACGGCATGCACCGCTATAATAATCAGGATCACGCGATGATGACCGCGATGCTGACGGTGGAGAATATCGAAGCCGGGACCCGCAAATGGAATGTCTGGAACGTCAACGAAGACGCCGAATATCACGAATCCGGCGACGAGGGTGAACAGCAGGTCATTGCCGAAGAAATCAGCGAAGACCGTGTCGCGGCGCTAGAAAGCATGCGTGCCGTGCCGAAACGGATCGAGGAAACTGCGCCTGAAGTCAAACCATCCAAAGCGGCGTAATTATAATGGAACGCAGCGGCGCAGACAGACGATCAACCATCGGCAGCTGGATAGGCAATTTGCCAGCTCCGCTGGCGCTCCTCAACCGCTTCTCGATCACACGTTATCTGCTGGCGAGCGTCGTCAGCCTGGCGTTTGACGTGGCTCTTTTCATGATATTGGTTGCCTTTCTGTTCGATCCCGGATGGGCGTCGGCTGCGGGCTACAGCGCGGGCATTGTCGTCCACTGGTTCATCTCTTCGAACTTCGTGTTTCCCGGCAAGCGCCGCGAGGGCACCGCATTGCAGGTGCAACGCTTTGGTTTCATCGCCACTGCTCTGCTGGGGCTGGGCATCACCGTCAGCATGGTCAGCGGACTGACCAGTGCGGGTGTGCTACCGGTACTGGCCAAGGCAGCGGCTGTTGGCGTCAGTTTCTTCGCGGTCTATTTTGCCCGCAAATATGGCGTGTTCCGGTGACCTATATGGATATGGCCATTGACGCGCCTGTGGCCCACCACCGCTTCAGCCCGGACTTCAAGAAATTCCTCAACTGGGCTTTGGTCTGGATAGTGCTGGCCAATATTCCGTTCATGGCGATGTGGATGGTCGGCGCACCACCGCGCGCGATTCCAATTGCACTGGCGGGGCTCGTCGGCCTGATCGTCAAGCGCATGCCGCGTGCCGTGCAGTGGATCGCCTTTGTGGGTGTAATGGTTTATTCCTTGCTCTCCTTTGTTTCCGGGCTCTTCAGCCTGACGCTGGACTCGCTGGTCTATTCGCTGCAGTTTTTTGCCGAAATCAAGCCGGGCAATTCGATCGAATATATTGCGGCAACAGTGGTGCTGTTCGGGATATTGATCGGCAGCTGGTTCCTGCTCAAACGCGACACCAATTTTTCCAAACCGCTGCATATCCTGCTCGGCGGAGCGCTGATCTTCGGATTGGTCGGCGCGGACGCTGCGGTCGGCGAGGGCATGCGCGGCCATTATTTCCGTCCCGCCCCTGTCGGCGCGACATTTGAATCGGCCGTCAACAAGTCGGGCTTTGCCGACCGCGCCGATGGCAAGCGCCATCTGGTGCTGATCATGGTGGAATCTCTGGGTGTCCCAAAGAACAACAAGGCGATGTCCGACAAGCTGTTTGCTTATTATAACAGCAGCGCCGTCAAGGAGCGCTATGAAGTCAGTCAGGGCACGAGCCTCTATTATAACAGCACCACTTCCGGCGAGATGCGCGAGCTCTGCGGTCGATGGGGTGACTATTATGAATTGCTCAACACCGATGATCCCAAGACGTTAGATTGCCTGCCAGCGCAGCTTGCCGAAAAAGGCTATGCGACACAGGCGATGCACAGTTTCAAAGGTCCCTTTTTCAAACGGGAAGACTGGTACCCCAAAATCGGATTCCAGAAGCGCGAATTTGCGGTCGATCTGGAAAAGCGCGGCGCAGAATGGTGCGGCGGCGTGTTTGCCGGTGCTTGCGATCGCCAAGTGCCTAAGATGCTAGCCGAAAATCTGAAACGGGCAACACAGCCGACCTTCCAGTACTGGTTAACGCTGAATACCCATTTACCGGTTCCGACCGAGCAGAATCTCAACGCTGAAAATTGCGAACTGGTCTCGGCTGAGCTGGCTCGCGATTACCCGATGATCTGCCGCCAGTTTGCGATATTTGACGATATCGACAAGGCGCTGATCAAGGAAATTACCGCCAGCGATTTTCCGGAAGCGGATATATTGCTGGTCGGTGACCATATGCCGCCGTTTTTTGATCGCCATCACCGTTCGCAATTTGACCCGGAACGTGTTCCATGGCTTTACCTGAAAGCCAAGGGCTCAACGCCCAGAGGATAAGATTTTGGAACGCTTGCGCGGCGACCTGCCGATATTATTGATCTGGATCGCTGTCTGCGCTCTGCTGATAGTGGTCACCCGTGGCCAGATCATGACCGGCATCGGCTGGGATCCGGACGACCAATTGCGTATGGTGCAGTTGCGCGACTGGCTCGGCGGACAAAACTGGTTCGACACCACACAATATCGGATCGGCGAACCGGACAGCCAGCCGATGCACTGGCCGCGCTGGATTGAACTGCCGCTGGCTCTCGTATTTCTTCTGCTCAAGCCATTGTTGGGAGCAGCGACCGCCGAAACCGCCGCAATGGTCATCGTACCGCTGATCACGCTGGGTATCGCCATGTGGCTGGTTGCCAGGATCACCGAACAGCTTTTCGATCGCCCGATTGCGATTCTGGCGGCCACCTTGACCGCAACGGCGGTGCCGATTGTCGCCCAGATCCGGCCGATGCGGGTCGATCACCACGGCTGGCAGATCGTCCTCGCACTCGCTGCTTTGTGGACGATGTTCTGGCCCGACAAGCGCAAAGGCGGTATCGCACTGGGCGTGGCGCTCGCGCTCTGGCTTTCGATATCACTGGAAGGACTGCCGATATCGGCTGCTTTTATCGTGTTCCTGGTCTGGCGCTGGGTTTTCCAGACCGAAGAGGGCATTCGTCTATTCTGGGGGCTGCTGAGCTTTCTTATTGCCAGTTTTCTGTTCTATTTCGGCAGTCAGGGTAATTTCAACATTGTCATCAACTATTGTGATGCGCTGTCGCCCGCGTATCTGCTGGCCTGTACGGCGGGGGCCGTTGTCATATTGCCGGCGATCAAATGGCTGCCCGCGAATATCCTGTTGCGCGTCGTCAGCCTGGCCGTCGCCGGAGCAGCGGCAATAACCATCTTCTACAGTCTTGCGCCGCAATGTGTCGGCGGTGCGTTCAACACAATGGATCCGCTGGTTCGCGAATATTGGCTGGTCAATGTGCTGGAAGGACTGCCGATCTGGTATCAGAATGGCAAGACCATGGTCACCTTGCTTGGCGGCTCGATCATCGTCGGGCTGGGTAGTCTCATCTATATCGTCCGCGTCCGGCCCGGCCAGATCGACCGCAGCAGTTTATTCATTCTCGGCTATGCCTTCCTGTGGGCGCTGGTGCTGTCCTTGTTTGTCCAGCGGGCCACGGCGGTTGCGGCGGCCTTTGCCCTGCCGTTTCTGGCCTGGGCCGTACATCAGGCCTTTGTCAAAGCGCGGGGTATCGGCAATGTCCCGACACGCATAATTGCTACTGCAGCGGTGGTATTGCTGATCATGCCGGGACCTGTTGCAGTGGCGCTGTTCAACAGTGTCAGCGCAGAGGACATAAAGGCCGAGAACAATCCGGAAAACGCCAGATGCAGGGGTGACGAGTCGCTCGCCCGGCTCAACGCTTTGCCGCGTTCCAATATTCTGGCACCCTTCGATTTCGGGCCGCGCATCTTGCTGTTGACCCCGCATAGCGTGCTCGCCACCAGCCATCATCGCAACGATCAGGCGATGGGCGACCAGATCAGGATCTTTACTTCGGCCCCTGATGTCGCGCGCGGCCTACTGGCAGCGCATAATATCCGCTATATTGTTGCCTGCGATGATGAGGCGGAACTGGCCATCTATGCAAAGAAACATCCCGATGGTCTGTGGGCGCGACTGGCCAAAGAAAAGAAGCCGGACTGGCTGCAATCTGTCCATATTCGGGACAATGGCTTGAGGATCTGGCGCATGACGGCAAAAGGCTTGCCTAACGATATGTAAACTCTGATAGGTTTTGCTCGATGGTCGCACATTGAGATGGTCGCATTATAAAAAGAACCACGGAGTTTATAAATGGCAAGGGTCACCGGTCTCGGTGGGGTTTTTCACAAGGTGAAAGACCCGGCAGCAACACGCAAATGGTATAAGGACTATCTCGAACTGGACGGGGAATATGGTCCGATGCTGAACTGGTCGGATGAAAAGGGTGACAAACCGTATAGCCTGATCAGTCATTTCCCCGAAACAACCGAATATCTGAAGCCCAGCGAGGCGCAGTTCATGATCAACCTGCGGGTTGACGATCTGGACGCCTATGTCGAGAAGCTCAAGGAAAAGGGTCTCGAGATTCTGGGCCATATTGATGAAGGCTATGGCAAATTTGCCTGGATTCTCGATTGTGACGGGATCAAGCTGGAATTCTGGCAGCAGGTAGACGCACCGGAGAGCTGATCTCCGCGGTTCAGGCGGGAATGAATTTCAGCGCCAGCCCGTTGATGCAATGCCGCTTGCCGGTTGGTCTCGGTCCATCATCGAAAATATGTCCCAGATGCCCGCCGCAGCGCGCGCAATGGACTTCGGTGCGCGGATAACCGATCTTATAGTCTCTGGTCGTGCCGATCCGGTCCGTGGCGATCGGACCCCAGAAGCTCGGCCAGCCGGTGCCGCTGTCATATTTCTTGTCCGATTTGTAGAGGCCGAGATTGCAGCCGGCACAGGCGTAAACGCCCGCGCGCTTCTCGTTGTTCAGCGGGCTGGAATAGGCGCGTTCGGTGCCCTCCAGACGCAATATCCGATAGCGGGCGGCGCCCAGCCGGCGCTTCCATTCGTCAGCTGACCGATTGATCGCGAATTTGCCGCCGGCCCGCGCTTCCGCATTGTCGAACAGGCCCGAGAAGCTGACAGCGCCAATGGCTCCGGCGGCAACCAGGGTTCCCGATATGACGGTGCGCCGATCAAGCGATTTCATCTGCAATCCTTTCCGCTTTTCCTGGATCATTCGAAGCAGGAGATGGATTGGTTACAGACTTATGCCTGAACGGGAACTGATCAATATTTCGAAAGCTCTACTTCCAGCTCGCGGAAGCCGTGGACGAAACAGGCGTGGACGCGGCGATTCTTGCCGGTCGGATTGACCTGCATGCGGCGCTTGTGCATTTCTTCCAGCAATATCCGGATCTGCAGTTCGGCGAGACGGGCTCCGACACAGCGGTGGATGCCATAGCCGAAAGCCAGATGCCGCCGCGCGTTTTCGCGGTCGACAATGATCTTGTCGGCTTCGGGGAAAACCTCTTCATCGCGGTTGGCGGAGATATACCACATGACGACCTTGTCGCCCTTTTTGATCTGATGTCCGAACAGGTCGTGATCTTCCAGAGCCGTGCGCCGCATATGGGCAAGCGGGGTCTGCCAGCGGATGATCTCCTGCACCGCATTGGGAATGAGATCCGGATTCTGCTGAAGCTTCGCCCGTTCTTCGGGGAACTGGCCCAGACCATAAGCCACGCCCGACATGGTATTGCGGGTAGTATCATTGCCGCCAACGATCAGCAGCACCAGATTGCCCATGAATTCCATCGGATCCATGTCGCGCATATGTTCGGAATGGATCATCATCGAGATCAGGTCGGGCGTTGGCTCGGCATCTACCCGTTCGTTCCAAAGCTTGGTGAAATAGGCGCCCATTTCATACAGGATCTGGCGGCGCTTCTCGGTCAGGTCCTCCGCAACCGACAATTCGACATCGCCGGCCCAGTCGGACCAGTAGGTCAGCAGTCGGCGGTCTTCCCAAGGAAAGCCGAACAATATGGCAAGCATGCCGGTGGTCAACTCGATCGAGACCTTGTCGACCCAGTCGAATTTTTCGCCCCATGGCAGGCCATCGAGCACTTCCTCGGTGCGCTGGCGGATTTCGGTTTCCATCCGCTTCATCTCGGTCGGAGTGAAGGCCGGTGCTACGGTGCGCCGCTGACCGGTGTGCTTCGGCCGGTCCATGGCGATGAACATCGGCAGCTGAAAATCGGAATCGTCAAAATCGGGATTGGCGATGGTGATGCCACCGTGGGAAACATCGGACGAATAAATATCCGGGAGGGCTTCGACATGCTGAATCGGTTTGTACGTGGTGATGTTCCAGAAATCGCCGTGCACGCCGCCTTCGACCTTGTTGATCGGTGCCTGCGCACGCATTTCCGCAAAGGGCTTGCGCCAGAGATCCTTGCTGTACAACTCCGCGCGGCTGACATCCCAGGGGTTGGGATCACCATCTGTGACGGGAGGATTGCGTTTGTACCAGCCTTCCAGCGCCTCGTCGGCGGTGGGCGAGGTGGTCAGGTTATCAAGGTCAATTTGGGGAACGGATGCCATAAGTCTCTCCTGCCGTTGCTGGTTGCAGCAATCGGTTGCGTTTCAAAACTAGTCCAATCTGGCGCTATTGACAGTAATGTCAATGTCTTTTCGGCAAATGGCGTGAATCTCGAGACTATTTTCCGATGACTCTGGCGAGCATGCCTTTTTTGCGGGCAGCTTGGCCGGATTTCATCACGTTGCGGCGGAACAGCATTACCGAAAAACGAATGATGATTATCGTGAAAATGGCCTGCCAGATAAGAGCGAGGCCATGCTGCCAGATATTATCCATTTGCGCCGCGCGCGCAATCATCGCGAAAGGAGAGCTGAACGGGAACAGAACGGCAAACCATTCCACCGGCTCGCCCAGTTTGGTGATCGAGGAATAAGCGAGAAAGAAGACCAGCAATTGTCCCATGGTCACCGGCATCGACAGTGTCTGCACTTCGCGGACGGTTGTCGCCATCGCCCCGATGCCTAGAAACAGCGAACCCAGAAGCAGATAGGCCATCGAGAAATAGAGTATCAGCAACAGGCAGAATAACGGCCAGCCGACGGCCGGCGAAGGCAGGGCATCCCAGTTTCCACCCACCAGGAGCGCTACGGACAATCCCATCGTGCTCCAGACCGTGATGCCAACCAGCGCTATGCCCAGCATCGCAAATAATTTGCCGAGAAATATAGCATCCATCGGGATGGCGGCGGCCAGGATTTCGATGATCTTGTTGGTCTTTTCCTCGACCAGATTGGACAAAACCATGCCCGCCAAAATCATGGTGAGCAATATCAGGATGGCCTGACCGGCCTGCGCCGTCAGCAACTGGTTGCGTTCGCTGGAACTGCTGGTCTGTCCGACATAGGTTGTTTTGATATCGATCGCGGTGGGCTGCGAAAGCGCGGTCTCCGCGAGCAAGGTGATCTTGCCTTGCCATCTTTTGACGTCGCGTTCCGATCCGGTCAGCACGGGTTCGGCCAATGTCCCGGACAGGATAGCGGTCAGCGATTTTTCGCTGTGTAGTTTCGCAATAATATCTGACTCCTGTCCGGAAAAATCGTTCAGGACAAAAAGATCCGGCAGCGCTCTTGTGCCCAGATTCTCCGATAGCCGCGATCGGGCCGCAAGCAGGGTGTCCGCTTCTTCCGCGCTCAGGGCGACGCCAATGACAGGATTGTCGATATCCTGAGAAACTTGCGCTCCCAGACCACCCGCAGCAACAGCAATTCCAATCGGGAACAACGGGCCGAGCAGAAAGAAAAAGAAGGATTTGGAAAATATGATCGCGGTGAAATCGCGGCGGGCGATGACGAACGCGGCGCGGATGGTTTCGATCATGCTGCGGCGTCCATATCATTGTCAGTGGCATCGGCGTCCATTTTCCGGGCAACCGCTTCGCCGGCGATCTGGACAAAGGCATCGTGCAGGCCGGGCCGTTCGATCGACAGGGATTCGATCCCGGCACCACCTTCGACCAGCGCATGCAGCAAGGGTTCGACGCCGCTTTCCGGCAAAGTGAAATGCCAATTGTGCCCGAGCGGTTTGCAGTCGGTAGGGATTGCCTTGCGCCAGGGGCCATCGAGATTGCGGGTTTCGAGATGGACTTGCGGGCGCAGCCGGTCGCGGGCCGCTGAAACCTTGCCTTTGAACGGGATCTTCCCGTCGGCGATAATGGCGATTTCCTCGCACAATCGTTCGGCATGCGCGATCACATGGGTCGAAAAAATAATCGTGACACCTTTGTCGGCCTGATCGCGGATCAACCGTTCGAGCTTGCCCTGGTTCAGCGCGTCCAGTCCGGAGAAAGGCTCGTCGAGAATGATCAGATCGGGATCGTGCACAAGCGTGCCGAGCAATTGCACTGTCTGCGCCATGCCTTTGGATAGCTGTCGGATCTGCTTGTCAGCAGCATCGCCCAGGCCGTGATCTTCCATCATCTTGCGCCCGCGCTTGCGGCCCTCGGCCAGCGGAAGCCCGCGCAGCGCGCCCATGAAGGCAATCGCGTCATAGGCTTTCATCGATTGATAGAGGCCGCGCTCTTCGGGAAGATAACCGACCTGATGTGCTTTTGAAATCGGTTCGGATGATCCGAGCAGAAACCGCTCGCCTTCGTCAGGGTCGATGATCCCGAGCAGCATCCGCAAGGTCGTGGTCTTGCCAGCGCCATTAGGTCCCAATATGCCGAATATACTGCCCTTTTTGATCGTCAGATCGATCCCGTCAACTGCTGTCTCGCCATCGAATCTTTTGACGATATTGCGAGCTTCTACGGCAAATTCGGAATGGGGCGCGTGCATTTACGACTTTCATATATGACGGGAGTGTTTGATAGGGACAGCCTATGCCGGATGACAAGTTAAGATTGACCAAAGCGCTGGAAAAAAAGGCGGTGGAAGAGGGATTCTCTGCTGTCGGCATCGCCCCGGCTACGCTTGGACCACGGACGCAGCAGCGCCTCCAGCAATGGCTCGATGAAGGTCGTCAGGGTGATATGCTCTGGATGGTGAACCGGGCGGACGAGCGATCCGATCCGGCAACACTGTGGCCCGAGGTGCAGACGGTGATCATGCTGGGCATGAGCTATGCGCCCGCTACCGACCCATTTGCGCTGGAGGAGGTCTCTGATCATGGCCGTATTTCAGTCTATGCACAGGGCAAGGACTATCATGATGTGGTGAAAGGTGCGCTCAAGCGGACCGCGCGCTGGCTGGTTGAACAGACGGATTGCGAAGTGAAGGTCTTCGTCGATACGGCTCCGGTGATGGAAAAACCACTCGCTGCAGCAGCGGGCCTTGGCTGGCAGGGTAAACATACCAATGTTGTCAGCCGCGAGCACGGAAGCTGGCTTTTCTTGGGGGCTATTTACACGACCCTCGATCTGGAGCCGTCAAAACCGGGCAAGGACAGTTGCGGCAGTTGCTCGGCTTGTCAGGACGTCTGTCCGACCGGCGCCTTTCCCGCACCCTATCAGCTCGATGCTCGGGCTTGTATTTCCTATCTGACAATCGAGCATAAGGGACCGATCCCGCATGAATATCGGAAGGCGATTGGTAACCATATTTACGGCTGTGACGACTGTCTAGCGGTCTGTCCGTGGAATAAATTTGCTAAGGCGGGGGCGGCCAACAAGGCTTTTCTGCCGCGCGCGGAATTGGCGGCTCCGGCTCTCGTGGATATATTGGCGCTGGATGATGCCGATTTCCGGCAGGTATTTTCCGGATCACCGATCAAGCGAACCGGTCGCGACAGGATGGTGCGTAACGCGCTTATCGCTGCCGGCAATAGCGGCGATGCGGCATTAATTGTCCCGGTTCAGGCGTTGCTGGACGATGACGATGAAGTGATCAGGGAAGCGGCCGGCTGGGCGCTTGACCAGTTGGCGTCAGCGCAACCTTAGCGCATTGACGCAACTGACCCGGTCGACCGCTGCGCCATCGCTGCGGCGAGTGTCGACATGCGTTACCCGCTCGGTGCCGCCGGATTCCTGAGGATAGAGATAGGCGTCGAGAATGCAGGCGCCGCTGGCGAATTGCAGTTTTCGGGCGGGTGGCTCGGATATGTCGAGCTGCGGATTGCCAAACAGGCGGGTCAGCTGGTCGGCGGTCTTGCCCATGACGATTTCCAGCCCTGCCACAGAACTGAGTGGCGATCCCGAGACGGCGGGCAGGCCGGTGCTGCGGGGCGTAGTCGCCGTCGAGGCACAGGCGGCAAGGGCGGGCAGGCTCAGCAATATAAGAAACTTGGCTTTCATGCGGATGGTTCTCTCTTCTTCCCATGCACCAGATGGGTAGCCATAGCGGCTCCCAAAACCGGCGCAAGGAAATTGACGAATGGTATCGCCAGCAACAGCGCGGTAATCAATCCGAGGAAAAACCGCTCGGCCTTCGGGAGTTTCCAACCCGCCGCGAGAGTGTGGAAATCGTTGGCATGCCGGGCAGCGACCATGTCCTGCAGATCCCGTCCCAGCAAAATGGCGTTGACCGAAAAAAACGCAATCGGAACACCGATTCCGGTCACCAGAAGCAATATATAAAGAGGCGCAGCAAGAAAATTATAGCCGAGCGCACGGCCAGTCGAAGCGAGCCCCATCTTGATGCCGACGACATAGCCCGGCGGTTTGGCCGTTTCCGCTTGTTGCGGATAATAGCGCTGCTCGACCGCGTCGACAATATCGTCGGAGAAGATGTTCAGCACGAAAATGGCGACAATCCGGAATAACAGAAGTCCGGTCAATATGGCGATAATGGCTGCACCAGCGGCAGCAGCAAATCCGCCTTCCGTCCAGCCAAGCCAGGCGAGCAGCCAGGCAAGTCCGAAATAGGCCGCTATGCCGAACAGCCCGAACAGCAGGATAGTGAGCAGGATGACCTTCAGCAAGATCGCCAAGATCGTCCGGTCGGTGAGTTGAGCAAAAGAGCGTGCAAGGGCCTGAAACATTTGCGCTTCATGTCACGATTGCCGGGTCAGCGTCAATTCTGCTTGAAGGCTCCGGGTCAAAGCCGTAACGCACGCGACAGAACGCGAACCGCTCAAAGGGAATTTTATGACCACCGAAGCCCGTTATGATATCGTCGCCATCGGCAATGCAATTGTCGACGTAATCTCTCAAGCAAGCGACGATTTTCTCGACGAGGAACAGCTGGTCAAGGGCAGCATGGCGCTGATTGATGCCGCGCGCGCGGAAGAACTATATCGCGATATGGGCCCGGCACGCGAAATCAGCGGTGGTTCTGGTTCCAACACGCTGGCAGGCGCATCGACCTTGGGGCGCCAGTGCGCGCTCATCGCGCAGGTGGCTGATGACCAGTTGGGCGAAGTGTTCGCCCATGATATTCGGGCGACCGGCATCGATTTTGACGTGCCGCCGCTGGCTAAAGAGCCACCGACTGCGCGTTGCCTGATTTTTGTTACGCCTGACGCACAGCGTACGATGAACACTTTTCTCGGCGCATCGCAATTTCTGCCACCGGCCGCGGTCGATGCCGATCTGATCGCCAGCGGTGCCATCCTTTATCTCGAAGGCTATCTTTGGGACGCCGATGAACCGAAGGCTGCGATGGCGCTGGGTATCGATATTGCCAAGGAACACGGCCGCAAAGTCGCTTTCACCCTGTCCGACACATTTTGTGTGGACCGGCATCGGGCAGAATTTGCCGGACTGATTGACGATGGCAAGATCGATATATTGTTCGCCAATGAAGCGGAAATCATGATGCTGGCCGAGACCGAGGATTTTGACGCTGCGGTAGCTCATACGGCTGCCAAGGTCGAAACTCTGATCGTGACACGCAGCGAACAGGGCGCGATCGCTGTTCGTGATGGCAAGACGACTGCGGTTGCTGCGGAACCGGTTGATCATATTGTCGATACCACCGGCGCCGGCGACCTTTTTGCAGCGGGCTTTCTGAGCGGTTATATCGAGGAGCGTCCGATGGAAGAATGTCTGACCATCGGTGCGATCGCCGCAGCGGAAGTGATCTCCCATTTTGGTGCGCGCCCGGAAGCGGATCTGAAGGAACTGGTCAGCAAACGGCTGGGATGATCAGCTCTTCATCTTGAAGAGCTTCCGGTCCTCCGGACCGAAGCCCCATTTCCAGATGACCCAGGCATAGCTGCCGAGGATCATCGGGATGCCGATGATCAATTCCGCCCATTCAGGCAGATAGGTGGCGAGATACCCGACCGCGCTGGCGACGCCGACGGCAATCAGTAAGGTCCAGCGCCAACCGTTGACCGGCGCGTCGAGCAGTTTCGACAGGAAGATTGCTTTCACCACCGAAGCATAAGCGAGTGCAACCATCAGCGCCGCTGCGACTGCTGCAGCCTGGAACAATGGTCCCAAGTCGAGATAGATGCAGATCTGGATGAAGGCGACGCTAAGCGCGGCTTGCAGGAGTAGCATCGACAGCGAGATCAGCAGATTGCGATGGCGGGCGATATAGACCAGCGCCGATTCGCTGACCACAGCAGTTGCCGCCACCGCTTCGGCGGCGAGCAGGAAGGCCAGCGCGCCGGTCCCGCCAACGAAACCCGGGCCGACCAGGCCCATCACGGCTTCTCCGGGAATCGCCAGCGCCAGCGCAATGCCGATCTGTGCGGCGATGATCCAGTAGCCGACCTGACTGACTTGGCTGGCAATGGCTTTCAAATTGCCTGCCTCGAGATTGCGGGTGATGACAGGACCAAGAATGGGATCGAAGCTGGTCTTGAGCTTCTGTGGCAGGCTCGCCACTTGCTGGGCGATATAATAGACACCGACGATCGCCGGCGAAGCGAACAGGCCAAGAATGGCCAGATCCAGCCGGCGCGAGCCCCACTCTGCGGCATCGGCGGCGGCGAGGGGCATGTTGCGCCGGGCAACATTCGCAATTTTGAGCGGTTCTGGTCGCCAGCCGTGCGGCAGTCCGTAGCTTTTGAACAAGGGCCAGAGCGATGCCAGCAGTGCCGCGACCATCGACACGACATAGGAAATGATCAAGCCATCGCGGAGTGAATAATAGGAAAAGAGAAAAGCGGCGATGCTGATCGTCCAGGGTTCGACAATCGACCGTGCACGCACCGTCGAGGCAATGTCGTAGCGATAAGCGAGGGCCGCCAGGGAGATGTCTGCACCGACAACGGTAAAGATCACGAGCGGCAGGAACCGGTCGAGGCCGTTAATTTCACTGTTGGGGAACATGATGAACGGAAAGGCAATCAATATGCCCGCGGCCACCGCAGAGGCGAGAAAACTGACCAGCAGGCCATCCCAGACCACATGAACATGCGGTCTCTGGGTTTTGCTCAATTGCGCCGCCAGTCCCCGTTTGAGACCGAGGGTTGCGAGTTGTGCCGCGAATTCCACCACCAAGATTGCATAGGCAAAGCGGCCCAGCGCATCGGCTCCGTAGATACGCCCGGCGATAAAAAGAAACGGCAGGCGCGCGGCGAGGCGCAGCAGAAAACCGAATATATTGGTCCGCCCGCCTTTCGCCAGCGCGGCAATATCGTCCTTGCTCTTGTCAGCTTGCGTGTCGCCATCCGATGACGCTGCACCAGCCGTGCCTGATGGTTCAGGACTGTTCAAATCGCTCTCCGGCTGGCCCGTTTTAGGGATAGCTGTCTATAGCAGTTTTGGAATATTGTCATCATCATGGCTCGCTGGTCTATCTGTGTTCAGATACCAGCGGCCTTTTCATGAGTTTGGTGACCACAGACTGAACATCAGCCTTGCCTGCCAGCAACGCACAGACAGCGTCGACAATAGGCATGTCAACTTGGCGGGCTTTGGCATCCTGCTGCAGGACGGGAGCGGTGGAGGCGCCTTCTGCGACCGTGGTCCGGTCGGACAATAATGTTTCGGCCGACTGGCCTTCTCCCAGCCCCTTGCCGAGCGAAAAATTGCGCGAGCTGGTTGAAGAGCAGGTGAGCACGAGATCGCCGAGACCGCACAGGCCGGCGAGTGTATCCGCTCGGGCACCGCGCGCGCCGCCGTAGCGGAGCATTTCGGCAAAACCGCGGCTGATCAGTGAGGCACGCGCATTTTGCCCGAGGCCGGCACCGTCGACGACGCCGCAGCCAATCGCGAGGACATTTTTCACCGCACCACCGATTTCCGCGCCGACGACGTCGTCGGAATAATAGGGTCGGAAGCTTGGCTTGGCGATCAGCGGGTTGAGCCGTTCCCAGAGGGCTTCGCTTTCGCAGGCCAGTGTCAGGGCAGTCGGCAGGCCTTGCGCCACTTCATGGGCGAAGGTCGGGCCGGACAGGACAGCGAGATCATTATCGGGTCGCACAATCTTGGCAACCTCGCTCAACAGCAGCCGGCTGCGCGCCTCGATACCCTTGCAGCAGAGAATCAGCGCCGCGTTGGAATCGGGCAGCGCCAACAGGGTGGCGCGCAGATGCTGCGCCGGCGTTACCAGCAACAGCACGTCGCAGGCCGCCATCATGTCCCAATCTTGGGTCGCGCTTATACTATCGCGGAGACGATGGCCGGGGAGAAATGATTGATTTTCGCGGGTACGGTTTATCTGGTCGACAACCTCCGGCTCCCGGGCCCAAAGCAGCAGTTCGTCTTGTCCTTCAGACAGGACCTGCGCCAGTGCCGTGCCCCAGGCTCCCGCGCCGATGACGCCTATTTTTGCAACAGCAGTCATGCTTTAACCCCCGCGCCGCGCGCTTTTTCAGCCGTCGGGTCCAGCGGCCAGCGTGGCCTCGCGACAAAATCCAGTGAATCGGTCAAGCCCGCTGCGAAACGCTCGGCGCCGGCCCAGGCTATCATCGCGGCATTGTCGGTGCACAGCCATTGTGGGGGCGCGGTGAACGCCATGTCATGCTCTCCCGCGACTTGCTCAAGCATGGCGCGGATCGGCGTGTTGGCCGCGACTCCGCCCGCGACGACCAGATGGGCGCAACTGCCATGATCGCGAATTGCCTTTTCGAGTCGGTCGCGAAGGCAATCGACCACAGCCTGCTGGAAGGAGGCGGCTATGTCTTCAGGCCTATGCGCGCCGTTTTGATGAGCGCGCACCACGGCGCTTTTCAGGCCAGCGAATGAAAAATGTGGTTCTTTCGACTTGATCAACGGGCGGGGCAGGGGAACTGCGCTCGGATCACCCTGCCGGGCAAAGGCCTCGACCTTTGGGCCACCGGGATAGCCGAGACCCAATATTTTCGCGGTCTTGTCGAATGCTTCACCTGCGGCATCGTCGATCGTGGTTGCCAGCCGCCGGTACTGACCAACGCCCTCGACGCGCAATATCTGGCAATGGCCGCCAGACACCAGCATCAATAGATAGGGAAAGTCGAGATCAGGATTGACCAGTCGCGGCGAAAGCGCATGGCCTTCAAGATGATTGACGGCGATCAGGGGCTTGTCGGCGGCCATCGCCAGCGCCTTGCCGGTGACCAGCCCGACCATCACGCCACCGATCAGGCCGGGGCCGGCGGTGGCCGCGATTGCATCGACATCATCGAGGGATTTGCCCGCTTCTTCCAGTGCAGCCGCGATCAGCGGCGTCAGAATTTCGGCGTGGGCACGCGCGGCAATTTCCGGGACCACGCCGCCATAAGGGGCGTGTTCTGCTTCCTGCCCAGCCAGTTTGTGCGCCAGAATCTCCCGATCAGACGTGACTAGCGCGGCTGCCGTTTCATCGCAGCTGGATTCAATTCCCAAGATCAGGCTCATGACGCTTTTACTTAGGCGCTCAAGCTATTAGGACAAGCGCTATCATGAGCAAAAACGCCAAAAAAGAGATTCTCGCCGGTCTGGACCGGCCATTGCGTATCGGTACGCGCCAATCCCCGCTTGCAATGGCGCAGGCACAAATGACCGCCAATGCATTGCTTTCCACCCATGGCTGGCGGCCCGATCAGGTCGAACTGGTGCCGATGATCGCCAGTGGCGACAAGATATTGGATCGTGCGCTGGCGGACGTCGGCGGCAAGGCATTGTGGACCAAGGAGCTGGATCACGCGCTCGGTAATGGCGAAATCGACTGTTCGGTACACAGCATGAAGGATGTCGAAACCATCCGGCCGGAGGAATTCATTCTCGCGGCGATGCTGGAGCGGGCCGATATCCATGACCGGCTGATCGGAGCGGAGTCGATTGACGCGCTGGCCGATCGGGCCATCGTCGGTACCGCTTCGCCGCGCCGCAAGGCCCAGCTTTTGCGGCAGAGACCCGATCTCGATATCCGGTTGATCCGCGGCAACGTGCAGTCCCGGCTGCAGAAAATCGAAGATGGTGAATATGATGCAACTTTACTCGCCGCGGCTGGCCTGAAACGCCTTGAGATGGAAGACGTGGGAAGTGATATTTCCGACGAGGTCATGCTGCCCGCGCCGGCGCAGGGCGCGATCGGCGTCGAGGCGCGATCCGACGACCCGCATGTCCGCAAACTGATGCACGCAATATCTTCGACCAACACATTTCGTGCGGTCATTGCCGAACGTCTGTTCCTGAAACAATTGACCGCCGACTGTCACAGTCCGGTTGCGGCGCTGGCGACGATCGACGGATCGACCATCCATCTGCGGGCAGAGATATTGCTGCCGGACGGATCGGAGCATGTCGACGGGACTTCCAGCTTCGATACCGGCGACGTCTCCGCCCCCAAGATATTGGCCGACAAACTGCTGGGTCAGGCAAGCGCGGAGCTGAAGGCCGTATTTGGCCGATGACGCTGCCGCTGCTGATCCTCCGGCCGCTCGATGGCGCGCTGCAGACCGAGCGGCGGGCTAAGGATCTGGGATTGCAGGCGGTTGTCGATCCGCTGTTCAGTGTAGAGCCGATCATATGGTCTGGACCGGCGGCGCGGGATTTTGATGCCTTGTTGCTGACCAGTGCCAATGCAGTGAACCATGGCGGAGGCCAGCTGGATGCCTATAGACCGCTGCCGGTTCTGGCGGTCGGTCACGCAACCGCACGGGCCGCAGAAAATGCCGGCTTCCATATAGCGCAAACCGGAGCTTCCAGCGGACAGCAGCTACTCAACCAGCTGGAGACGGATCGATATCGAAGCATTTTGTGGCTGGCGGGTGAACAGCATAGCCTGCTTGATCCGGAAGAGCGGCAAATGGATATCGTGCCGGTGTACCGCTCGCGAGCAATCGCGTTAGGCCAGAAGGCCGCGGCCTGCCTGGAAGCGGAATCGGTTATCCTGCTCCACTCGGCCCGAGCGGCAAAGCATCTGGCGACCGAACTTGACCGCTTGTACTTAATGCGAGGTCAACATCATGTGGTCGCTTTTTCCGCGAAAGTAGCGGCAGCGGCCGGGCTGGGATGGAAGAGCATACAGGTGGCAGGCCGTCCGGACGACGAGTCTTTACTGTCTCTGGCGACCCGACTATGCCAGAGTGAATGAGAATATTTGGTTCGCCATGAGGCCGGGCCGGGAAGGAAAACCGGAATGAGCCGCGATTATGAAAGGCTTTCGCCATCGACTGGCAAGAGCAATTTGACGCGTAATGTACTGATTCTGATGGTGGTGGCCTTTATCGGAGGGGCGATCCTGACCGGTTGGATTCTGTCCCGCTACAACCCGTTCGACAGCACTTCGGACACCGAAGCTGCTGCGATTGCCAATAGCGATGGCACGAATGCAAAGCCTGATCCGGCGACCGCGCTTGCCAACCGTATCGATGCCGATGGCAGCGTCTTGCCGACGCCTGCACAGTCAGCAGAAGCCAGTCCGGCAGTGACCCTGACACCCGATCTGGAGCGCGCGCTTGCTGTGCGGGTTGCCGATCTCGAAGATCGGTTGTCGCGGATCAATGTGCAGGCGCAGGCCGCTTCGGGCAATGCTGCCCGGGCCGAGGGTCTGCTGATCGCCTTTGCTGCGCGTCGTGCGCTCGATCGCGGATCGCCGCTTGGCTATATCGATCCCCAGTTGCGGCTCCGTTTCGGCGATGCGCAGCCCAAGGCGGTGACGACGATTATCAACGCCTCTCGTCAGCCGGTGACGCTGGAAGAGCTGTCATCAGGACTGGACGAATTGGGTCCAGCGCTGATGACCGGTTCGAGCGGTGCGGGCTTCTGGGCGGATTTTCAGCGGGAGCTGTCCGAACTATTCGTAATCCGCCGGGAAGGCACACCATCCCCGGCACCGCAACAGCGCCTGATCCGTGCGAAACGCTATGTCGAAACCGGGAATGTCGATGCCGCCATTGCGGAAATCGAGAAACTGTCCGGAGTCGAAAAGGATGAGGAATCCCTGCAATGGATGGAAAAAGCCCGGCGTTATAACGAAGCACGGCGCGCGCTGGACGTGATTGAAACCGCGGCGATACTCGAGCCGCAGCAATTGCGTACGGCGGAAGGGGAACGGGTGGACCAGCCCTCGCCGCTTGCTCCGTCTACGGCAATACCGGCGCCCTAGTTACCCAGAAATAGCTCGACGAGATCAGCGGGAACCCGAACGGGCCGTCCGCTTGCCCGCTCGATAATCGCCCAGTTGGTTTTTGCGGCGACCTTGATCTTCCCATCGGACCCGGTGAAGCTGACATTGCGCCAGAAACGCGCGCCTTTGGGTGGTTCTGAAATCCAGGTGCGCCCGGTCACGGTTTCGCCGACGCCGACATTGCCTCGATAGTCAATCTCGTGCCGGGTCACGACCCAGATATAGCGGTCAATGGCGTCCTGCGGTGCAATCGCCTGCCAGTGTGCCGTCGCCATATCCTGAATCCAGCGCACCCAGACCGCATTATTGACATGACCGAGTTCGTCGATGTCATCCGGTTGAGCGGTGATTGAAAGAGCGAAGGCCGTTTCCGCTGGGTTCACTCCGCCATCCCCATTTGCCAGAGGATGAAGGCGAATTCTTCCGCGGTTTCTTCCAGAGCATTCCAGCGCCCCGACTTGCCGCCATGGCCAGCGCCCATATTTGTCTTGAGCAGCAATATATTGTCATCGGTCTTGGTCGCACGCAGCTTGGCCGTCCATTTGGCCGGCTCCCAATAGGTCACGCGGGGATCGTTGAGCCCGCCGGTGATCAGCATCGGGGGGTAAGCTTGCGCCTTCACATTGTCATAAGGCGAATAGCTGCGGATATATTCGAACGCCGTTTTGTCGGTGATCGGATTCCCCCATTCCGGCCACTCGCCGGGGGTCAGGGGCAGGCTTTCGTCCTGCATGGTGTTGAGCACGTCGACAAAGGGTACATGCGCGACAATCGCGCCCCATAGGTCCGGATCGCTGTTGACGATCGCGCCCATCAGCTCTCCGCCGGCCGAACCGCCCGAAGCGGTGATCCGTCCCTTGCTAGTATAGTTTTTCGCAATCAGACCCTTAGCCACATCGACAAAATCGTTGAACGTGTTGGTTCGCTTGGTCAGCTTGCCGTCGAGATACCAGTTGCGGCCGAGATCATCGCCGCCGCGGATATGGGCAATGGCATAGACGAAGCCGCGATCGACGAGCGACAAGCGCGTGGTCGAGAAGCTCGGCGGCACGGCATAGCCATAGGCACCGTAGGAATAGAGGTGCAGCGGCGCGCTGCCGTCGATTCTGGTATCCTTGCGATAGACCAGCGAAACCGGCACCATCGTTCCGTCGCGCACCTCGATCATCAGCCGCTCGGTGACATATTGGCTGGCATCATAGGCCGAGGGAATTTCCTGCACCTTGAGCGTTTCGAGCGACTGGTCGGACAGATGATAATCGAAGACCGTGCCCGGCGTGACCATTGAATCATAGCTGAGCCGCAGCTTGTCGACATCATATTCCGGATTGTCGTCCAGCCCGGCGCTATAGCTGGCCTCGGGAAAGGCGATGCGCTCAACCTTGGCGGGATCGTCATAGGAACGGATTTCCACCTGATCGAGGCCGTTTTCGCGGCCCTCGGTCACGTAGAAATCCATGAAGGTGCAGACGTCCGTCAGATAAAATTCGTCCGATCCGGCGATCAATGTTGTCCAGTTGTCCGGATCGGTGACCGGCGCTGTCGCCAGCCGGAAATTCACATGATCATCGTTGGTCAGGATATAAAGCGTGCCGTCATGCTCCTCGACGTCATATTCGCGGCCGGTCTTGCGTGCCGATATCAAGATCGGTTCGGCGAGCGGATTGTCGGTCGGCACCAGCCGTATTTCGCTGGTTTCGTGATCGCCGGTCGATATGGCGATATATTTTTCCGAATGGGTCAGGCCGATGCCGACGCGGAAGCCCTCGTCATCCTCGTGATAGAGCTCGACATCATCGGCAATGTCGCTGCCCAGAACATGGAGCCGCGCATTGTCGGTGCGCCATTGTTCATTGGCGAGGCCATAGAGCAGCATTTTGGAGTCGGCGGACCAGACCAGGCTCGAGAGGGTGCCCGGAATGATGTCGGGCAGCAGCTCACCGGTGGAGAGATCCTTGATCCTTGCCTCAAACCGCTCCGACCCGTTGTCATCATAGGCATAAGCCAGCAGGCGACCATCGGGGGAGACCGACGCCGCGCCGAGACGGAAATATTCCTTGCCTTCCGCCAATATATTCTCGTCCAGCATCAGCTGATCTTCGCCGCCGGAAACCGCTTTGCGCCAATGCTGGCGATATTGCATGCCCTCCTCGAACTTGGCCCAGTAGAGCCAGTCGCCGTCCTTCTGCGGGACCGAACTGTCATCTTCCTTGATCCGCGCCTTCATCTCCTGAAACAGCGACTGGGTCAGATTCTTGCGGTCCGCCATATTCTGTTCGAACCACTGATTCTCCGCTTTCAGATAGGCAAGCACATCCTCGTCCTCGACCACCGGATATCGCGCATCTTTCAGCCAGTGCCACGGATCATTCACGACATATCCGTGCCGCTCGTAGCTATGGGGGCGCTGTTCTGCAAATGGCGGACGAGTCAGCTTTTTGGTCATATTCTCTCTATATCTCCGGCCGGATTAAGGTGGCGAATGGGGCTCGGAACCCCTATGTGTTCCACCATAAGCTAATTCAAGGAGTTTGCTCGGCGATGTTGATGTCTACTTACGAAGCGCGCCTCAAGGCGTTGCGGGAACAAATGCAAAAAGACGGTCTTGATGGCTTTGTCGTACCGATCTGTGACGAGCATATGAGCGAATATGTTGGCGAATATGCGCAAAGGCTCGCTTGGCTCACCGGCTTTGGTGGCTCGGCCGGCTCGGCTATCGTGCTGAAAGACAAGGCGGGGATGTTTATCGACGGTCGCTATGTCGTTCAAGTTCGGGACCAGGTCGACGGAAATCTCTATGAATATGTCAATGTAGCGGACCAGAAGCCACATGAGTGGCTCGCCGCGAACGCGCCGACCGGCTCGAAAATCGGCTATGACAGCTGGCTGCACACCCGCGAATGGGCGGAAACGGCCAGCAAGGCGCTGACCAAGACCGGCGCGGAGCTGATTGCCGTGCAAAATAATCCGGTCGATGCGGTATGGGAAGACCAACCGGAGCGTTCGCCCGAAAAGCTGGTGGTTCATAGCGATCAATATGCCGGAAAATCTGCGCGGGACAAGCGGGCGGATGTCGCGACATGGCTCAATGACAAGGGCTATGACGCCACCGTCATTGCGGCGCTGGATTCGGTTGCATGGTTCTTTAACGTCCGCGGCAAGGATATCGCCAACACACCGGTACCATTGGCTTATGCGATTGTACGTGCGGACGAGACGGCCACTCTGTTCGTTGCGCCGGAAAAGCTGACCGACGCGGTGCGCGAACATCTCGGCAATCATGTCGAAATCCGCGACTATGACGAGCTGGCCGATGCCCTGTCGGACATGCAGGGCAAAACCGTTGCGGTTGATCCCGAGCGTTCGGTGGCCGCCATTTTCGAAGCGCTCGATAATGCCGGAGCGACGATCGTCAAGGATCGCGACCCGACCATTCTCGCCAAGGCGATCAAGAATGCAGCCGAAATCGCAGGCCACAAGGCCGCGCAGAAGCGCGATGGTGCGGCGCTGACCAAATTCCTGCACTGGATGGCGAACGAAGCGCCCAAGGGCGGGCAGGACGAATTGTCGGCTGCGGCGCGGCTCCGCCAGTTTCGCGAAGAAAATCCGGAACTGAAGGATCTGTCCTTCAACACGATTTCTGCCGCTGGCGATCATGGTGCGCTGCCGCATTATAGCGTGAACGAGGACACCAATCAGCCGGTCGCGATGAATTCCCTCTATCTGGTCGACAGCGGCGGGCAGTATCTCGACGGCACCACCGATGTCACGCGTGTGGTAGCTGTCGGTGAACCGACCGCAGAAATGCGCAAGCGCTATACGCAAGTGCTGCAGGGCCATATTGCTCTCGATCGGGCGGTGTTTACCAAGGGCACAACCGGCGGACAGCTCGATATATTGGCGCGCCAATATCTCTGGGCCGATGGCGTTGATTATGGTCACGGCACCGGCCACGGCGTCGGCAGCTATCTGTCCGTGCACGAAGGACCACAGCGAATCGCCAGCTCCGGCGGCCTCAGCGAAGCGCTGCAGCCAGGCATGATCCTGTCCAACGAACCTGGCTATTACAAGGCTGGTGAATTCGGCATTCGCATAGAGAATTTGTTCCTTGTCGAGGAGCGGGAGATCGAAGGCGGCGAGCAGACCATGCTCGGCTTCGAGACGCTGACTTTCGCGCCGCTCGAGCGCAAGCTGATCGAGGTTGATATGCTGTCGCAGAACCAGCGCCAGTGGGTCGACGACTATCACGCCAGGGTGCGCGCGCTGATTGCACCGCAGCTGGAAGGCGAAGCGCTGGAATGGCTGGAGGCGCAAACCGCGCCGCTCTGAACGGGTTGATAGCAAAGCCGGTTGACAGGCCGGCGGTGCTGGGGAAAGAGCCGCCGTCATGACAGAACAGAAAAATCCCCGCGACGGCTTCCGCCTGATCACTCCGCTACGCGTGCGCTATGCCGAATGCGATTTGCAGGGCATTGTCTTCAATGCCCATTATATGGCTTTTGCCGATATCGGTCTGACCGAATATATGCGCGCTCTGGTCGCGGCTGACAGGCCGCGGGACGGAGACGATATGCTCGGCACGTTCACGCGGCATTTCGGCGGCGACAATTGGGTGCGCCATGCCGACGTCGACTTTCGCGCACCGGCAAAGGCGGATGACCTGCTCGATATCGCGGTGCGGATCACCCGCTTCGGCCGGACCAGCTATGCGCTGCTGGTACATATCTTGCGCGGGGAGGAACTGCTCAATGTGGTCAAGCTGACCTATGTCTGGTTTGATCCGGAAACCGAGCAGGTCGCGCCAGTGTCTGCGAAATTCATCAAGGCGGTCAGCGATTTCGAGATTATCAAGCCGGAGCGGGCAGTGGTCAACGTCTAGAATATGATTCTAGGGTTGCGGCTTGGTCCCGGTCTCTCCGGGCACCATTTCCTTTGCCTGTGCCTTGCGGAGACGCAGATTGGCGCGGAGTTGCGCGGCGAGCCGCTCGGCTTTCTCCGCTTCCTTACGTAATTTTTCTGATTTGGGCTGGGGTTTCGGCATGGCGCCTGATCGCATTATCCCGTGAAAAACGCAACTCCGCTTGACAAGATCGCAAGCATTTGGTCTTAGCGCCTCGGTTCGGTCGAAACCGCCCGATGTGGCGGCTATCGCCAGCGCATCAAAATGGTCCGGCTGCTGTAGCTCAGTGGTAGAGCGCGTCATTGGTAATGACGAGGTCGAGAGTTCAATTCTCTCTAGCAGCACCATTTGTTCAGCTCAGTGAAAATCAGGTTCCTACGGGGAGTGCCCTAACGTGGGTGCCCGCTTGGGTATGGCGTGGGTGGTGCTTTGGTTCACATAAGTTCAAACTTTTGCTCTGTTGTATGGCTCTTTCACAAATGGTGAATGCATATGGCGTCTATAAACTACATGCAGTTCCTTTTTTGCACGTGTAGCCGCCTACGGTGACGTCATCTTTGACTGACCACGGCAGCGTAAATAGTGCGACGCTCTATTCACATCTTGCCAATGACACGTTCATGGCTGCAGCCGAAGCGGGATTTGCCAAGCTGGATGTGAACTGGTCGAAGGGCGGGCATGGGATTGAACCCGGGCGTTGACCCTTTATGGATTGATGCTCGGGTCCGGCCAACTGCTCAATTCAAAGCGGACGGTCTGGATGCGCTCCAGTAGCCGGAGTTCATGCTCTCCGGCTTTGGCTCTAGTGACCGCTTCGCGTGTAAAGGAGATATAAGAGCCACCATCAAGCGAGTTTTTGGGTTGCTGACGGCGCAATGGCCGCCGTGCGCTGATCCGAAGCCATGCCTCGATATGGTATATATAATTGGTAGTACAAACAAATTTATAAAGGTATGCTCTATAGGTTGACAAATTGATTAGACCAAGGCAGTTTCCCATCAAATAAAAAAATACATGGGAGAAGATACGATGAAAAAGGCAAATATTCCTGCGCGCAACGTCCGTTCGCTGCGTATATCAGCGGTGCTCTTGGCAGGCACGGCGATGGTGGCAACGCCGGTGTTCGCTCAAGAAGCTGAAGCAGATCAATCAAATGAAGACGTGATCGTTGTTTCCGGGATTCGCGGATCGCTTGCCAAGGCTCTCGACGAAAAACGCAATGCGGATAGTCTCGTTGAAGTCATTCAGGCGGAAGATATCGGCAAACTGCCTGATCAAAACCTCGCCGAAGTTCTTGAAAATGTCACCGGGGTTCAGATCACCCGAACAGCCGGTGTCGGTACGGGTGTGCAAATCCGTGGTACCAACGCTAATCGTACAGAAATAAATGGTGTTGG
>JBALUX010000029.1:0-23356 GCA_036963725.1 Parasphingorhabdus sp.
CAGCGTCTGCGCCCAGTCGGGCAGAGCGGTATAGTGAAGATGGTGCGGACCGGCCCAGATATAGAGGAAGATCAGCGACCAGAAGTGGATGATCGACAGGCGATAGCTGTAGACCGGCCGCTCTGCCTGTTTCGGCACGAAATAATACATCATGCCGAGGAAGCCGGCGGTCAGGAAAAATCCAACCGCATTATGGCCGTACCACCACTGGGTCAGCGCATCCTGGACACCGGCAAAGGCGCTGTAGCTTTTCGCGCCGAGCAGACTGACCGGCATGGCCAGATTATTGACCAGATGCAGCATCGCTATGGTCAGGATGAACGCCAGGAAGAACCAGTTGGCGACGTAAATATGCGGCTCGGAGCGTTTGACGATCGTGCCGATGAATACAGTCGCATAGCTGAGCCAGACGATGGTCAGCCAGATATCGACATACCATTCCGGCTCGGCATATTCCCGCGACTGGGTGACACCCATCAGATAGCCGGTGGCGGCCAGCACGATGAACAGCTGGTAACCCCAGAAAACAAAACGGGCGAGGCGGGGGAAGGCCAACCTCGCCCTGCATGTGCGCTGGACGACATAAAAGCTCGTCGCGATCAGCGCATTGCCTCCGAAAGCAAAAATAACGGCAGAAGTGTGAAGCGGGCGGAGGCGCCCGAAAGTGGTATATTCCAGACCCAGATTGAGCACCGGAAAGGCCAGCTGCAGAGCGATGAACAGTCCGACGGCGAAACCCGCCATGCCCCAGAATAATGTGGCGATAACCCCCCAGCGGACCGGATCGTCATCATATTTGCCGGGATCGGCAGGCGCTTTCAATATCCCGCGCCCGATGGCGGCATAGTCCGCCTTGCTGATGGTCACCCAAAGCGCGATCAGACAGGCGACCAATATGATCCCCATATGCACGGCAAAACCGCCGTCCACAGCCAATACCATGGCAATGAATGCCAAAAACACGAGCGCTAGCCATCCGCCAGCCTTCACCAGTAAATTGTCCATAACGTCCTTCCACGTTGTGTAGGACGGTCGCTAGCAGTGTGAAGGTGAGGGAAGTATAGGTAGAGTTACGTAGTGCGATCAGGTGACGGAGGCAGGCCTTTAGTCGAGTGCGATTTTCGCCCAAACCGGCAGGTGGTCGGAAGCCTTGCGCGCCGCCGGACTGTCGTGGACTCCGGCTTCGATATGCCGGATGCCGTCCGAATGCATGATCCGGTCGAGCGTCGCGATCGGGCTGCGCGAATGAAAGCTTCGGCCGCAATCGACCATCTCGAACGCCTTGCCGAAATCCTTCAGGCAGCCGCCCGCCGCGCTCCATTCGTTGAGATCGCCCATCAGCAGCACCGGCGCGTCCTTTTGCTTTTCCTGCGCCAGCTTGATGATCGCAGCTGCTTGCCGTCTGCGCCACAGGCCGGACAGATCGAGATGCATGCCGAACACCGCCAATTGCTGCCCTGCCAGCTCGAAATGGGCCATGATCGCGCCGCGTGGTTCGAGGCAGGGGATATGCATGATATCATGGGCGATCACCGTCGCCGATTTGCGCACCAATATCGCATTGCCGTGCCAGCCCATGGAATCGGTCTGCACGTCGAGCGGAATGGCGCGAAAATCGCTGTGCATTTCCAACAGGTTTGTCGGGATGGCGGCTGCCCGCGCGCCAAAGCGGCGATCGGCCTCCTGCAGCGCGATGATATCGGCATCGATTTCGTTCAGCACATCGACGATCCGGCCCGGGTTGCGCCGTCGATCCGTACCGATGCCCTTATGAATATTGTAGCTTGCGACCTTCAACATTACGCGTTTTTTCGCCAGTTCAGAACGGGTTGACGGTAAAGCCCTGCTGTTGCAGCAAGGCGTGAGCGGTCATCGCGGAGAGGGACATTTTGACACCTGGCAGCAGGTCGGCATTGGTGATGCCATGGGCCGCCGCGCTTTGACCGCAGAGATAAAATTCGACGCCATGTTCTCGCAATTGCGCGATCGCGGCAGCACTGGCATTTTCCTTGCCGTCTTTATGGGCCGCGAAAAATTCCTGCTTGGTCAGGTCGACGGAAGCTCCGCCATGGACGACGATGGCGAGATTAATATTCTCTTCCGGAACACCGGCAGCGACGTGCATGTTGATGAAACGGGCAGCGCTTTCGATGGTGCGGTTGATTTTGTCCGGTTCAGCCGCGGTGGAAACGTCAAAGCTGACTTTGAAAATCGCGTCTTTCGCTACCGGCTCGCTTTGCTGAACTGGCGCGGTCGGACCGAAATCCGCAAAAACCGGACCGGTCGTGAAATTTTCCATCTGGGCTGAAGCCGGCTGTGAGAAAGCCATTAGGGGCAGCAGTATGAAGAGGCCTGCTTTTTGCATTTTCATTCCAGTTCTTTTCAATATTCGGGACAATCCCGGTTCAGTAGCCAATCGCCTGGCCATCTTTGCGCATTTCGGTTGCGCCGGTGTAGACGCCGGTTTCTGCGTCCCGGGTGATCGCCTGATAGCCGCCAAACATGATGCCGTCGTCAACGATTTTGACAACATGGCCCATGGCCTTGAGCCGATCAACGGTTTGGGCCGAAATGCCCGGCTCGACATGGAGTATACCCAGAAGGTCGGCACCGGTTCCCGCCAGATCGTCGGTCGGCTGGCGGCCGCCGTCATGGTTGAGGCGCGCGGCATCGCCAGCTTCCTGCAGATTCATGTCATAATCGACCAGATTGATCATCACCTGGACATGGCCCTGCGGCTGCATGCCGCCGCCCATCAGGCCGAAGGACATGAACGGTTTGCCGTCCTTCTTCATGAAGGCAGGGATGATCGTCTGGAACGGCCTCTTGCCAGGCGCATAGGCGTTGGGATGATCGGCATCGAGCGAATAGAGCTCGCCGCGATCTTGAAACATGAAGCCGAGGCCGTCGGCGACTAGGCCGCTGCCCATGCCGCGATAATTGGACTGGATCAGTGACACCATCATGCCATCCTTGTCGGCAACGGTGAGATAGGTTGTATCGCCTTCGCCCTCCAGCTTGGGTTCGCCCGGACCGAATGCCGGCGTGGCTTTTGCCGGGTCGATCAGCGCGAAACGCTCTTTGCCATAATCATCCGACAACAGCCATTCCAGCGGGGCAGGGGATGCCTCCGGATCGGCGTAAAAGCGCGCGACATCCTCGAACGCCAGTCGTTTGGCTTCGGTTATATAGTGGAGCACTTCGGCGCTGCCGCGTGGCCACTGCGCCAGATCGACATTTTTCAGGATATTCGCCATTTGCAGCGCCGCGAAGCCCTGCGAGTTTGGCGGCAGTTCGCAGAGCTCATATCCCTTGCGATAGTCAACGCAGCCCGGTTCCACCCACAGGCTGCTGTGCGCGGCGAAATCCTCGTAGCGCAAATTGCCGCCGACCCGCTTGAAATAGCTGTCGATGGTCTTGGCAATGTCGCCCTTGTAAAAGGCATCGCGGCCACCGGTGGCGATCTTGCTCAGCGTGTTGCCAAGATCGGGATTTTTGAAAATCTCGCCCGCTTTCGGCGCGCCATTTTGGAAATAGGTCTTCCGCGCATTGTCGAAATCACCGATCATGTCGAGGCCCTGTTCAAACCGCTCGAGATTCATTTCCAGATATCGGCCGATCACCGGCGCGACCGGATGGCCTTCCTTGGCGTAGGAAATTGTCGGCGCGAGAATATCGGTCATGCTCAGCTTGCCGAACTTTCCGTGCATTTCGAACCAGGCGTCGACCGTTCCGGGCACCGTGATCGGCATCGGGCCGAAAGGCGGGATGGTCTTGCTGCCTTTCAGTTGCTTGATGAACTGCTTGTAGCTGGTCCCCATCGGGCTTTTGCCCGACCCGTTCAGGCCATATAATTTCTGCGTCTTGGGATCCCAGATGATCGCGAACAGATCGCCGCCAATGCCGTTGCCGGTCGGCTCCATCAGGCCCAGCGCTGCGTTGGCCGCAATCGCTGCGTCGACCGCAGAGCCGCCTTTTTTGAGAATATCGATAGCGATCTGGCTGGCCAGCGGATGGGCGGTCGCCGCCATGCCATGCTGGGCGTGAACCGGACTGCGCGACCAGGCTTCGCCAATCGGCCTTCCGCCCGCGCCGATATCAAGCGCTGGCTTTTCCGGAGCTCTTGTTTCCTGAGCAGCGGCAGGACTGATCGTGAAAGCGGCGAGAGCGATAGTGGAAAGGAGCAGGTTGCGCATATTATCATCCGTCTTGAAGAGCCATGTTCCCCGCGTGGTGCAGGGTGCGTGAATTGCTCACTCTAACTAGTCTGCTTCCCGCATCAAGTGGGAACGATGGTTAGTGATTGGATTTGAGTCGCCGCACAAAAGCGGACATTCGGAAATGTCGATGCATTCAGCTGATCAACGCCCTGTTACCGGCATTTCGACAGCGGGATCATGCCCCTGAACAATAGCGAATAAATCGACGGGTGATTTGGAGACTCTGTATCGGTTGCGGAATAAAACGAGATTGCGAGTAGTAAAAAACTGACTATGAATCGGGCATCCTGAACACCGGGGGCTGATGCAGTTGAATAATTTCCAATCCGATTTAGACGCAATCGCCAGAATTGGCTCGATTCCACGCCTTCTCGACGTGGTTTGCCGCACGACGGGGTTAGGCTTCGCTGCAATTGCCAGAGTGACCGAAGACCGATGGATCACATGTCAGGTTCTCGACAGTCTGGATTTCGGACTTGGAATCGGGGATGAACTGGAAGTAGACACAACCATCTGTCACGAAATTCGCCAAAGTCTTGAACCTGTCGTAATCAACTGCGTCGCTGAGTCAGACGCTTATTGCTCGCACCATACTCCGCAGAAATATGGATTTGAGAGCTACATCTCCGTGCCGATCGTGCTGGAGGACGGAAGCTTCTTTGGCACATTATGTGCGCTTGATCCGAAGCCAGCCAAACTGGAAAACCCCGAAACAATCGGAATGTTTACGCTGTTCGCGGAACTGATTGCAACGCAACTGGACACCATTTTCCGCGCGGACTCGACGGAGCATCAGCTTGCCGAAGAACACAAGCTTTCGGAATTGCGCGAACAGTTCATTGCCGTGCTCGGCCACGATCTCCGCAATCCTATAGCGTCTGTCGCGTCCGGGACCAACATTCTGCTGCGCGAGGAGTTGAACGAGAAGAGCCAGCAGGTCGTCCAGCTTATGCAGGGCAGCGTTCGGCGGATGATTGGTCTGGTCGATGATCTGATGGATCTTGCCAGAGGCCTGTCTGGTATAGGCATCACAATAGAGCGAAAACCCGCGGCTCTCCGCCCGTTTCTTGAGCAAGTCGTTGACGAATTGCGCTCTACTCATCCCACTTCGAACATTGAATTCCATTACGAATGTTCTGATCCTGTAAATTGCGATCAGCTGAAAATTGCGCAGCTACTTTCGAACCTGCTTGGCAATGCTTTGACCCATGGCAATTCAGATCAACCGATACGCATCAGGGTCGACGGGACTGGCGGGAACTTCGGGCTGGCGGTCAGAAATTCTGGAGAAGCCATCGACCCTGAAACCATGAAAAATCTGTTTAAGCCATTTTTCAGGTCGCGCATCAATCCGGCAAAGGAGGGATTGGGATTAGGGCTTTATATCGCTTCGGAAATTGCCAAGGCCCACAACGGAACCTTGAAAGCAACGTCCAACGATGAGACGACTGAATTTCGGTTCGAGATGGAATAGCAGCCTCGAAACAGCCAGACTTGTCCGTCCGAAGCCAGAGATCTCAGGGGCGTGATAGCCCGCCATCGTAAAACGATTGCGAGTTATTTGCGGAGTTTGTTTGCCAGGTCGTCGCCATTTTGCATGGTTTTTGACCGAAGACGCTTTTAAAAAAGACTCTCTCACGCTGAATGTTAGGTTTGAGTGTGTGAAGTTAGAGAATGTCCACTAAGCTTCTTCAATGTCCAAAACCAGCACGTCTGCTTCCCACCCATTAGCGGTTACGCAGTGACAAATTCTGGTGTGCCAGGAGGCGCTCACCCTTGACGAGGCCGGGCGCGTTAGATGGAAGCGTCCGAGCCGGTAATTGACTTTTACGAAGCATGGAATATCTGTGCTGTGCTAGAATTTTAAACATCGCTCGAGCACATCGTGTATCCGCCAAAATCCGAAGCGGCGTTCTGGCAGGGCTTACGGTTTGAGAGTTGGTGGATCAATTGATGCGAGAAAATTATTGTTTGAACGTCTGAAAGTCGCGTCCCAGTATATCCTGCCCAAGCGGGGTCTTACCACCTTTGCCGGGCGCGTTGCCGAAGCGGAGCGAGGCAAGCGAACGACCCGGCTGATACGCTGGTTCGTCGACAAATATGCTGTCGATATGAGCGAGGCAGAAAATCCGGACATCTCGAGTTATAACAGCTTCAACGCCTTCTTTACCCGTCCGCTCAAAGCCGGCGCGCGATCTATAACGACAGCGGATTTTGCCTGCCCGGTGGATGGCGCGATCAGTCAGCTTGGTGCTATTGATGACCACCGCATCCTTCAGGCAAAGGGCCATTCGTTCACAACGACCGAGTTGCTTGGTGGGGATACAGAATTAGCAGCAAAGTTTCAGAATGGGAGCTTCGCCAATGTATATCTGTCGCCCAAGGATTATCACCGCTTGCATATGCCCTGTGACGGCAGGCTTGCGAGCATGACCTACGTGCCAGGCTCGCTGTTTTCCGTTAATCCCATTACTGCGCGCGGCGTGCCTAACCTCTTCGCGCGAAACGAGCGGGTGGTATGTATATTTGAATCATCGGAACATGGCACGTTCGCGATGGTTCTGGTCGGCGCTACGATCGTCGGCAGCATGGCAACGGTCTGGCACGGCTTGGTCAGACCAAAGCCTGCTAACAAGATTATGCAATGGGATTATACGGATCAGAATGTCACGCTCGAAAAGGGCGAAGAGATGGGGCGGTTCCTGCTCGGCTCCACGGTGGTCATGCTGTTCCGGCCGCAAGTCATCGATTTCTCAGCCGACTGGGCACCGGAGAAATCGGTGCGTCTCGGGGAAACAATGGGCAATCGGCCCGGTTCTTGAAGTTTCATCAACTGGCATCGCAAGTCCAGCAACTTGGCGACCTCGACCGGAGAGATGCATTGTGCCGGTTGCCAAACGCAGCGGCGCGAAAACTTCGGCGCGGTTTTACTCCGAGCGGATCAATCCAGCTTCGCGCATCAGCGCTTCCAGTTTGATCCCGCTAAAACCATAAGCCTCTTTATAGGCTTCATATTGTTCGAGATATTTGGGAGACGGCTTGTTCTTCTTGATGGCGGTGATCAGCGTGTTTTTTTGCGTGTGCTCGGTAGAGACAAAATCGATGACATCGACCTGATAACCCTGTGACCGGAGCAGCATCACGCGGCTGTTGTCGGTGATCAGATCCGCCTGCTTTTGCAGAAACAGGCCGTGCGAGATGAATTTCCGGTTCTCGGTCTCGCTCTTCTGCAGATCGACCAAGACTTCATGCTGGCAGCAGGGGGCGCAGACGATCAGTTTGGATTTCGACCTGATGCCATAGAATAAGGCATCGTCAGTCGCGGTGTCGCAGGCGTGCAGGGCGATGATCGCATCATAATAGCCCTGAACGAAATCCTCGGCTTTCATGTTGTGGAACGCCAGATTTTCAAAGCCGGAGGTTTGCGCCGCTTGATTGCAGAGGTCGACCATTTCCGAACGCGTATCAACGCCGTCAATCTTGGGATTGAGCCCGGCCCGGGCGAGCTGGTCATACATCGCAAAGGTCAGATAGCCTTTGCCCGATCCGATATCCAGAACCTTGACCCGCTTCTGTTTGACCGCCTGCGTCCGCTCGATCCGCTCGATGAAAATCTCGACAAAGCGGCAGATTTGCCGGTATTTCGCATATTTATTGGGCTTGATCTCGCCAGTGTCGTTCGCAACGCCCAGAGCCTTCAGAAACAGGCTGTCGCTTTTGATGAGGTAATTCTTGTCACGGTTGTGGGGCTTTGTGTCGGTCATGCGCTAGGCCATAAATATATTTACTAGGATTGATAGTTTTTTGGTGGTTACCGGGTTTGGGAATTTCTGTTCGCCGGTCGCTATCGACGGCTGGAAGGCGATGCCTGGTCTGTGCTGGCTAGCGTTTACAAAGACCACAGTGTCGAACAAGTCGGTCAGCCGGCTTTGCGCACCGGCTCTCGATTGAGGACCGGATGTTCGTCTTTGACCTGAATTGCTTTCCTCAAGGAGGAAAGGCTGATCGGTCTGCTGAGCAGAAACCCCTGCAATGCATCGAAACCGAGGGTCTCGGCGAGTATTTTTTCCTCTTCGGTAGCAATACCTTCGCATACCGTGCTGGCGCCGAGAGCTTTGGCCATATGAATGATCGAGACGAGGAAATCGATCAGATGCGGCCGTTCGTTGATTGTGTTGATCAGAGAGCGGTCTACTTTCAGGACATTCACGGGTAGGTCCAGCAAAGTCCTGTAATTCGCATAACCACTGCCGAAGTCGTCGAGCGCGATTTTTATGCCCGCTGCGCTCAATTGTTCGATGTTGCTGCGCGCAGTCTGCGACTTTTCCATAACCGCAGTTTCGATAATCTCGATCAGGACCGAGCGGGGGTCGATCTTGCATTCCTCGAGAATGTCCAGAAGGTTGCTTGCATATCCGAGCGACGCGACATCGCTCGGGCTCGCGTTTACCGAGAAATAGTCGATGCTCCCATCATCCAGAAACGCGGCAAGCTCGGTGCACGCCCGTCGGAGCACAATTTGGTCGAGATGGACCAGCAGGCCTAACCGTCCGGCAATCAGTATGAATTCGTCCGGCAAAATGGGACCCAGATCGGGGTGCGTCCAGCGCGCCAAAACCTCTACACCCTGAATTCGTCCTTTCCGGGCATCGAAAATCGGCTGGTATACAGCCGAAATCTGGCCTTGCTCGATTGCCGTTCTCAGGCCGGCTTCAAGTTGTCGCAACCGCAAATCATCTGCATGGTCCGAAGCCTCGAATATGCGGATGCGCCCTTTACCAGCATTCTTGGCCTTCATCAGGGCAAGATCGGCATAATGCTTCAACTCGCTGAGATTCTTGGTATCGAATGGATAGCGTGTAAGGCCCAGTGAGCCTGACGCATCTACGTCTCGTTTAAATTCGGTGACGGGGTGAAAGACATGATCAGCCATTCGCTGAAGCTTTTCTTCAACCTGCTCCGTTGTCTCACCGGCGCACTCCAGTAGCACTGCAAACTCGTCACCACCCAGCCGGGACACCGAGAAAATAGAGTCGATGGATTTCAATCTGTCCGCCACTTGGCAAAGCACCCGGTCCCCCATCCTGTGGCCGAATGTATCATTTATATGCTTGAAATCGTCGAGGTCGATATAGGCGAGCGTAAATGAGCCCGGTCTCTCGTCATAGCGCTTCGAAAGCAATTGCAGGTCCGCCTGAAAGCCGAGCCGATTTCCAACTTTTGTCAGCGGATCGGTCTGGGCGAGGCTTTGGGCATCTTCGCGATCTCGTTCGAGATCTCGCAAGCGTTTTTCATATTTCTTGGCGTGGTCGTCTGCCTTGCTCTGCAATTGAGACAGCAGAAGATTATTCGTTTCTTGGGCCGTCTTGTGCTCCAGACGGGCTTTCCTGAGATCTTCCGGGCTCGCCACGGCTTCGATAATCACCCCGATCAAACCGGGCTTCCCATCTTCAAGCGTTATCGGAAATTTGCGCGTGAGTGCGAATGTACCTTCGCCAATTTCTTCGAAACTCGTACTTGTCTGCCCGCTGAACACGAGGTCATCTTCTCTCCAGAAAACATCGATTTGTTCTTCATCAAAAAGGCTCGTGTCGTCCCGTCCGATGAAGTCGGTGATGCCGATCAGGCTGACGAAAGCCTTGTTACCGTAGATCCATGTATGGTCAGCAGCCTTGGCGAAGACTGGCAGAGGTAGCGCATCCAGCATCTGTTTGATTTCAGTTGCGGGCAACATCGCTCAAGCAGATCCCATGATCGCTGTGCTGCGGCAGGCCAAGGTCGGGACGAACCGGAAGCTGTGATCGATTACGACTTGGATGTTTCCCGACCATGTCGAAACTGCCTCTGCGGGCGCAATCAACCGCTCTGTGATTATATTCAAAGAAAAGCTGCAATCCCGTTCGATTAGCGGGCAGGGTCTACGCTGCTGCTTCCTTGTCGCCTCGAACCACATCGAACTCACCTCTCTGCACAATTCCCTTCTGAGAGTACGGTCATAAGCTCAATGAGTTAAACTGGAATAAATATCGGTCTAACCGCCATGATGACTAGATAATCAGCGGAAATCCTAAATTCCTTTTGATCGAAGCAGACTGAACTCGATTTAGACAACTATTGGGAGAGGGCAAAATTCCATTTCCGGACCGCCAGCGATATGTCCGGCCTGGCCGATCCATCCGATCGAAGCGGGCTGGCGCTCCCGCATTAATTGCTTGTCCCCGAACGTGACGGAATATGGGCGTCCGCTGTCGGGATGAGCCGGATATTCAGATTACAGGATTGCAGCGCGAAGATCACGGACCAGGTAGAAACCGTCTTTGTGATATCACGGAGCGATCACAGCGCTTGACTTAATAGCGAAAACACCTATGTTGCATTGCAGCAAGGGCGGCAATATTGATTGACCGTCTGGCGGAAGTTCTGCGTGAGAGATGACAAGATCATCTCGAACCTATCGCCTTCATTGCTTCTTTCTTTCCGGCAGCCTGATCACGCGGGTCGTCTTAACAGACGGCGAACACGCGTATAGCTTCCATGCTGTGCGCTGGAAACTTGCTGCTATTACAAGGTATATAAAATTGACTAAATTTTCTGATTTCGCATTGGCGGAACCTATTCAAAAACGCGTGGCCGAAGGCGGCTACACCACTCCATCACCGATCCAGCAGCAGGCGATCCCCCCGGCGCTTGAAGGCAAGGACATCCTTGGTATCGCGCAAACCGGTACCGGCAAGACCGCAGCTTTCTCGCTGCCGGCCATTAACCACCTGTTGAACGACAAGCGGCGCGCTGGTCGCTTCGAATGCCGGATGCTGGTACTCGCACCGACCCGGGAACTCGCACGGCAGATCGCCGACAGCATGACCGGCTATTCCAAAGGTCTCGGCCTTTTCGTAACCTCCGCCTTTGGCGGCGTGCCGATCAACCGGCAGAAGCGCATTCTGGAACGCGGCGTCGACGTATTGGTAGCAACCCCCGGTCGTTTGCTCGATCTTATCGATCAGCGCTATCTGACTCTGTCCAAGGTCGAAATCCTGGTGCTCGACGAAGCCGACCAGATGCTGGATCTCGGTTTCATCGTACCGCTGAAGAAGATCGTTCCGATGCTGCCAAAGCAGCGTCAGAGCCTGTTCTTCTCGGCAACCATGCCGAAGACCATCTCGCAGCTGGCCGACCAGTTCCTGACCAACCCGGTCCAGGTTTCGGTTGCACCGCAGTCGACGACGGCCGAGCGGGTTGACCAGAAGGTCACCTATATCAATCAGGACGACAAGCAGCGCTTGCTGAAGGATTTCATCAACAATGAAAACCCTGACCATATGCTGGTGTTTACCCAGACCAAACATGGTGCCGACAAGGTTGTGAAAAACCTGATGGCTGTCGGTATCCACTCCGCCGCCATCCATGGCAACAAGAGCCAGCCACAGCGCGAACGCGCCTTGGGTGACTTCAAGAAGGGCAAGATCAACATTCTTGTCGCCACCGATATTGCGGCGCGCGGTATCGATGTCGACGGCATTACCCATGTCATCAACTTCGACATGCCGAATGTGTCCGAGCAATATGTTCACCGTATCGGCCGGACAGCACGGGCAGGGGCGAGCGGTATTTCCTACTCGCTGGTGGCGCCGGACGAACGCCAGTTCCTGCGCGATGTCGTGAAACTGACCGGCGTGAAGCCAGACGTCATTCCATTGCCGGAAGGCTATGACGAACCGCCGCGTGAAGAAGTTGCTTCGCGTATCTACGGCCAGAAGCCGAAGAAATATGGCGCGACGCCAAGCCGCAACGGCCCTCCGAAGAACAAGCATAGCGCCCGCAAAGGCCGTCCCGGTGGCGGTGGTTCGGGTCGCGGTGGACCCGGTTCGAGTGCAGGTGCCGGCGCAAAGAGCGACGGACCAAAGCATTGGAACAATGGTGCGAAATCGTTCAAACGCCGCCAGGCGCGCAACGCCGACGCCTAGGCTTTCAGGAAATTAGCGCCTTGCTTTCGGCAAGTGCGCTGATTTCCTCATCACCCATATCCAACCAATCCCGAAGCGCGGCGACATTATGTTCGCCGCGTTTTGCGGTTCTGGCATCGGTGTCAATGCCGCTTTTCGATTTCGAGAAGCGATAGGGCGATTGGACCGTCCTGCGGGCATTGCCTTCATCATCGGTCACATCGACGACGACGCCATTGGCCTTGACGCTAGGCTGTTCGTAGACACCCGGACCGAAGGGAAACACTTCACCCCAGGCGAGGTTGAGCCGGTCGAGGGCAGCGGTTAGCGCATCGAAACTGTCATAGGACAGGATGTGCTTCTCCATCGCTTCATTACGCAGCCTTACTTTCGTGGGAATATCCGCACCTTCTGGCGTGGGATCCTTTAAGCCGTCTTTCGTCGAAAACATGATCCACAGCCATTTCATATCGCCGGTGATCAGGATCTGCCGTTCTTCCGGGGCATCCCAAACCAGGGTCTCCGGCGCTTTCGGCCAGATATCGTCGAGCGCGAAATGGGCATAGTCATCGGCCGAATGCAGCACATTGACCATGGCGAGGTCGATATATTGGCCTTCACCGGTCTGGTCGAGCGTGCGCAGGGCCGACAATATCGCGATAATGCCGTGCAGAGAGCTGTAGCTGTCAGCCATCGCAAACTGCATGTCCGTCGGCTTGCCGCCGCTCATTTCCGCTTGCCGGGCGATTATGCCACTTTCGGCATGCAGTACCGGAGCATAAGCGGCGCGCGCCCGTTCGGGGCTATTTTGCCCATATCCGGATATCGACAGCATCACGAGCCGGGGATTGACCTTTGACAGGTCGTCCCAGCCGATGCCGAATTTGTCCATGACGCCGGGCCGGAAATTCTCGACGACAATATCCGCCTCGGCGGCGAGTCTGTGGATCAGATCGCGCGCGCCTTCGGCCTTCAGGTCGACGCAGATATTCTTCTTGCCGATATTGAGCTGCAGATAATTGCCGCTAACCCCGCTGTCCCGTTTGGCCAGCTTGCGCGTCACATCGCCTTCCGGCGGTTCGACCTTCAGCACCTCCGCGCCGAGGTCCGAGAGCATGCGCGTGGCATAAGGGCCAGCCACGACGCGCGAAAAATCCAGGACCTTGAGCCCCGCTAACGGAAAATCTGCCATATGTGCCTGACGTTAGAGTTTCATCTGCTGCTTCATGGTTTTCTCCGTACCCTCACCATAAGGCGGCAGGAAACCGGCAATTTTGGCAATATTGATCTTCGGCTGGCGATAGACGGCCTTGGCATGGCTGAATTCCTTGAAGCCGTCCGGACCGGTATAGGCGCCCATGCCGGAAGGGCCGACCCCGCCGAACGGCAGGTCGTGCTGGGCGATATGGAAGATCACGTCATTGACGGTAACCCCTCCGGAAATGGTGCGATCGAGCAGCTTGCGCTTGTCGCTCTCGGTTTCGCCGAAATAATATAGTCCGAGGGGACGGTCGTGATCGTTCACATAGTCGATCACTTCATCAAGATTGCGGTAGGTCTTCACTGGCAGCACCGGGCCGAAAATCTCTTCCTGCATCACCCGCATGTCGTCATTGACGTTCTGCAGCACGGTCAGCGGCATCTTGTTGCTGTTGGTGTTGGAGAAATCCTCGTCGCCAGGATTGACGATGGTCTGCTTCGCACCCTTCTCGAGCGCGTCGTCGATCAGGCCCTGCAGGCGTTCCTTGTGCCGGCCGTTGATCACCGATGTATAGTCGTCATTGGCGATCAGGGTCGGATATTGCTCTGCGACATTTGATACGATACCTTCGACAACGGCATCTTCCTTGTCCTGTGGAACCAGAAGATAGTCCGGTGCCAGACAGATCTGGCCGGCATTCATCATCTTGCCCATGGCAATGCGCTGGGTCGACTTCTGGATATCGGCGTCCGGCCCGATGATCGTCGGCGACTTTCCGCCCAGTTCCAGCGTTACCGGTGTAAGATTCTGCGCAGCGGCCGCCATCACATGTTTTGCGATCCCGCCACCGCCGGTGAAGATCAGATGATCCCACGGAATTTCCGAGAAGGCCTTGCCGGTTTCCGGTCCGCCGGTAATCACGGTCATTTCCTCGGGCGCGAAATATTCGGCGACCAGTTTCTTGACCAGCTCGCCGGTTTCGGGACAGAATTCGGAAAATTTGATGATCACCCGGTTGCCGGCACCAAAAGCACCGATCGCCGGATCAAAGGCGAGGTTGATCGGGAAATTCCACGGTGCGATAACACCGACGACGCCCTTTGGCTGATATTCCACCTGACCGCTGGCGCCGAGCAGACCGAGCGGGAAATCCATCTTGCGCTTCTCGGGGCGCATCCATTTCTTCAGGTTTTTCTTGTGATCCTTGGCATGGCCGACAACCGACATCAGATCGGTCATAACGGTCTGAACGCTGCTGCGATGGCCGAAGTCATTGGATACCGCTTCGCAAAGCGCATCCTTGTTTTCGATGATCATCTTGGCCGTGCGGTTGATCCGGTCCATCCGGGAATCATAGCTTACCGGCAATTCGGCATGAAACGCATCGCGCTGTGCCTGAAAAAGCTTCATGATCTCGTCTTTGCTGACTTCGCCTGCTGCTGCTTCCAATGCTTCCATATCTGCTCTCCAAAGGGCAGGGCTTCAACGCCCCGTCACAATCCATTTCAATTGACCACTTAAACTTTTTTTTGACGGCTTGTCGAGAGCGAACCGCCTATTTTGCCAGCGAGTCGATTGCTGCTGCGGTCTCGACGAGCTGTTTTGCCTGTTTGAGGTGCAGCAACTCGGTCATCTTGCCGTCGACAACGATTACGCCCTTGCCGGCGTTGACCGGATCCCTGAACGCCGCGATGATAGCCTCGGCTTCGGCAATTTCCTTTGCATGGGGAGCGAAAACCCAGTTGGCGGTTTCAATCTGCGCCGGATGGATCAGCGACTTGCCGTCAAAGCCCAGCTTTTTGGCTTCGAGACATTCTGTTTCGAGGCCATCGGGATCACTGAAATCATTATAGACGCTATCGATGACAGTGAGACCGTAAGCGCGTGCGGCAATAACTGTCTGGGTCATGACAGAGCCGAAAACGGCGCGATCATGTTCGGCGTGCATCTCTTTTGCCAGATCGTTGAAGCCCATGACGAATCCGGTCAGCCGCAGTTGCGCGCCAAGCGCCGCAATTTCCGCGAGATTGAGAATGGCCAGCGGCATCTCGATCATGGCCCATAATTTGGTGTTCCGCTCAGCGTCGCATTCATCCATCAAATCGCTGATCCGGATGATATCATTCGCGGACAATATTTTCGGCACCAGCACGGCGTTAGCCTGGCTGAGACAGGCCTGCTTGAGGTCCTGTGCAAACCAGGGCGTATCCATCGCGTTGATGCGAACAACAAGCTCCCGGTCGCCATAGTCGCCGGATTGCAGCGCCGCGCAAGCATTCGCGCGAGCCTCTTCCTTGGCATCCGGCGCGACTGCGTCTTCCAGATCGAAGATGATCGTGTCGGCGACCAGAGTTTTTGCCTTTTCCAGCGCCCGCGTATTCGATGCGGGCATGTAGAGGCAGGAACGGCGGGGGCGATATTTGATGTTGGTCATGACACATCCGTATCAGTTCCCCAGCCGGACGCAAAGCTAGTTAATCTGAGCATATATACGCTTTGTTAACCATAGGCTTTTAGGACATTTTTAACCGAATTTGACGGCCCGCAGGGCGGGTGATGACTAGAGGAACGGGCATATCATGAAGCTGATTATCCAGATCCCCTGCTATAATGAAGCGGAAAGCCTGCCCGAAACGCTGGTCGCCCTGCCGCGCCAGATCGACGGGATCGACAGCATCGAAATTCTGGTCATCGACGATGGCAGCAAGGACAATACCAGCGAAGTCGCGCGCCGGTTCGGCGTACATCATATCGTCCGGCACCGGACCAACCGCGGTCTTGCGGCTGCGTTCCAGTCCGGGATCAACAAGGCGCTGGCCGAGGGCGCGGACATCATCGTCAACACGGATGCCGATAATCAATATGAAGGCCGCGACATCTGCAAGCTGGTCGCGCCAGTCCTGGCCGGTGAAGCCGATATCGTCGTGGGTGACCGCGGCGTACGCGACAATGCGCATTTCGGGCCTTTCAAACGGCTGCTGCAGATGTTCGGCAGCGCGACGGTCAAGAGACTGTCCAACACCCATATCACCGATGCGGTCAGCGGCTTTCGAGCGATCAGCCGGGCTGCCGCGCAAAAGATAAATATCACGTCCAGCTTCTCCTATACCACGGAAATGCTGATCCAGGCGGGCCGCAAACGGATGGCCATCGTGTCGGTCCCGATCCGGACCAACGGCGCAATCCGGCCATCGCGTCTGTTCAAATCGGTTCCGCAATTCATCACCAACACCGGTGCTACCATGATCCGCTCTTATGCGATGTATAATCCGCTGAAGGTGTTTGTGCTGGCGGGTGCGGGACTGTTCCTGCTTGGCGTAATACCGATCATCCGCTTCCTTTGGTTTTTCATGATCGGCGAAGGGCAGGGGCATCTGCAATCGATTGTGATCGGCGGATCGCTGATGACGCTGGGGGTGGTTGCGATCATGTTCGGCGCTGTTGCCGATCTGGTCGGACGGAACCGGCAGTTGCTGGAGCAGACGCTTGAGCGTTTGCACAAGCTGGAAGATACGCTCCGTTCCGGAGCAACGAATGAAACCCTCACCGAACAACAGGCTGAAGAATTGCGCGACGGGACGAATGGCTGAAAAAGAAATTGGCATGGGGCCGGCTTTTCATCCAGCCGGGCATCTGTTCGCGACAATTCGGCGCCCGGCAACGGGAGTTCGGGATGATCGCACGCACTTTATTTTCGCTACTCTTTTTCTCATAATTGCCTGTCAGGTCTGGTTGATCTTTGAAAAGGCGATCAATTGGGACGAGTTTCTGCATTTTGGACAAATCTATGAACTGGCGGACGGACGGCTCGGCAGCAGCATACAGACATTGCCCACGCGGTTGTTCGGCTGGGCGACATTGGTTTCGCAAGATGTGGTTACTCAAATCCAGGCGATACGCATCGTCATGCTGGCCTGCGCGGTGTTTACGGCCGCGAGTATTATTGCATTTGCGCGACGGTTGGCAGGTTTAGAGATCGCGCTGATTTGCGGCCTCGTCTACCTGACTGCCGGTTTCGTGTTTACCAATGCTTTTACTTTTCGGACCGATCCCGTGGTTGCCGCAGCCCTGATGGCCGCTCTATGTGTTTTCGCCTTCGGTCAACTGACATGGATGAGAGCCGCTCTGGTTGGCATTCTGGTCGGTTTGGCGGGAGCGCTGACTATAAAGAGTATTTTCTATCTGCCGTGCTTTGCAGCAATCGCATGGCTGCATTGGCATGGTCGAGATGTCCGGCGGATGAAGTTGTTCATCCTTTTCTGTACCGTGCCAGCAGTTTCGCTTGCTGTTTTCATATTGCTAATAGCTCTGCATGGAGCGGGACTCCCGGCGAGCGAACCCCAAGCGAGCAATCTGGGGCGGAGTGTAGGGAATTTTCTTCATTTTTTCGAATTCGAGCAGATACGTTATGTATTTGCAGAAGCCATATTCGCGCCGCTGGTGACCATTGGCCTGATGATGCTGCCATTTGTGGCAAGGGGCTTGCCAAAGCAGACCAAAATCCTGCTGTTTGGCTTGTGCGGTCCGCTGCTTTGCCTGCTCTTTTACCGCAATACATTCCCCTATTTCTTTACCTTCATTCTACCACCCGTATGCGTCGCCATTGCACCGGCGTTGTCAATGCTGGTCACGCGCTATGGCCGTATTCCGGTCGTTATTTTCGCCATGTTCGGACCATTTTTTCTGCTGACCCAGGAACCCTACGGAACCCTGGGCCGGCAGCGCGCAACCATCGAAGAAGTCGAACGGCTGTTTCCCGACTCGACGCCCTACCTGTCTTATTCCAACTATATCCCGCAATATCCCAGACAATTCCCGTCGCTTATTTCCGGCGTCGGTTTGCGTCGCTACTGGGAGGAGCGTAACGGGGAAATTGCACGCGATATCGAAGCAGGCCGGATCGGATTTGTCATCGCGACCGGGGATGCGCTTGATGCAGTATACAAAAGCGAAGGATCAGCTTCCCTGTTACCGGAGACTGATGTGACAGCGCTAAGGACAAATTTTCTTCAGTATAGCGACACGATCTTCATTCTTGGTCGCAGGGTTTGCGCCAAGGACGGGGAGCAGATCGTCCAAATCTTTCGTAGCGGACCATATTCGCTCGATGGGAGCGATCTTGTCATCAACGACCGCTCCATCGCTGACGGCTCCACAATAAATTTGCAAGCCGGTATATATAATGTCCGCCACAAGGCCGGTTCATGCGTGAAATTATGGGCGCTCGATCATGTGCCGCATTTGCCGGAGCAATTTCCCGCTGGACCGATTGCGGGAGGATTCTAGATGCTGACCGCCGAACATGACAAATCTGTCTCCCAGGCAACGAAGAAAGTGCTCTTTCTCACTTCGACCCTGCCGCGCTTTACGGAGGATATGCAGCCTGGCTTTGTGCTTGATCAGGCTCATGCCTGGAAAGAAGAGCGACCGAATGATCGCGTGGTGATTCTGGCTCCGCATGATGCCGGTGCATTGCGGAGCGAGCAAATAGGCGATGTCGAGGTGCGGCGGTTTTCGTACGCGTGGCCAGAAAAATGGCAACAATTGGCCTATCCTGCGATCCTGCCAAACATCAAGAATCGTCCTATCACTGCGTTGCTTATCTTACCGTTTCTAATCGCAGAGTTCCTTGCCGCCTTCCAAATGGTCAGGAAAGACAAGCTGGATCTGATTTACGCGCATTGGGTGATGCCCCAGGGCCTGATCGCCTATCTGCTCAAGCTGATTTGCGGCACATCCTACGTAATGCAAAATCATTCCTCAGATCTTGAAATATTTTCGAAACTGGGTCCTCTTGGGCGGGCGCTGGCACGTAGGATCATCCGGGCGTCTGACAGGCTGTTCTGCGTGAATGAGAGGCAACGGAGATTTGCACTGGATCTGTTCAAAGCCTCCGAGCGGGCTGAAATGGAACAGAAAGTCGTCACACTCCCTATGGGCGTCGCTTCGACTTTTGCTCGTGAAGACGAGTCATCCTACGACAAGGACGTTTCGTTTCGCTATGACTTGGGAACAATCTCCCGTCTTTCGCGCAAGAAGGGCCTGCCTTTTCTGATCGAGGCCGCGGGCCGCGTAAAAAAGAATGGCCTAGATGTAACGACGGCGATTGCCGGAGATGGAGAGGATCGTGATGCGCTGATAGCCATCGGCAGATCCGCAGATATCGAATTTACGGGATTCTTGCAGGGTGCGGACAAGAAAGAGTTTTTCGAGCAGACAAAGATTTTCGTTTTCACTTCGGTCGCGGCGGGGTCGGACGTCGAAGGTCTTCCGGTTTCTTTGCTCGAAGCCTTGTGCCTCGGGAAAATGGTGATTGCTAGCCGCGATACCAATATCGAGATGTTGCCAGAATGGGATCTACTCAAGGAACAAATCTGCTTTTTGGAAGATCCGAGCGATATTGCCGCTTTTGAGCAGGCTATTCGAAATATACTCGGGATGGATCGCAAGATATTGCAGGCTAGATCAAACGCGATCAAGGCGATTATGTCACGTTATCGCTGGGATAAATTGATTCGAGAATATCTCGGCGTGAACGGAAATCTAAATCAAACGGCGGTGTAATTCGTCCACCAGATTATCATATTGAGCCTGCAATTTCGGGGCGGCTTTGCTGATACAGTTCCAAAAAACCGAAGGATCCTGCCTAATGCGGTTAATCTGGTCGGCAACCACGGCCGGATCGAATGTTCTTGCATCGTGAACAAATTCACCGAGGCCGAGATCCTCGTAGGCACCCCATCCTTTGCGTTCATACGCAAGGTGCACAGCAGGCCTCCCGGCGATCAGGCTTGCAATGGCACCATGGAGCCGCACTGAAACCACAGCTCCGCCTTTTCCGGTAGCAAGCATATCCGCAAGCGTTCCGTCATCGTCGATTCCATGTCTCTGATAGAACGCGCGGTCGCTGCGGTCGCCGACGACATCTGCCTGAACCGCCCAGAGCGGATTCGCGAGCGTTTGACCCAAGGTCTCCAGTCGCTCGACATAGTCGCCAGGATTTGGCAGGTCGCGGCCTACCAGGATCGGGGCGCCGGCGTGCTGTTGGCGATCATTGGTCATATCATCCGCGCGGGCCAGTTTGAGCACCGCCAGATCGGCACATCGAATGATATTGTTTCCACCTATTTCGGCCATTGTCAGGTCATCACGGGCACAAAACAGACTGACTTTTTTGAGGTTGCTCTTAACCGATCTTCCCACCGGACCGCGCAAGGGGCCGACGCTTTGAGGAAGGTAGATGGATGGTATAGGTGCGCGGGCCGCAGTCTGCAGCTGAACCAGATGATTGAGCAGTACACCCGACTGCCGGACAAGGGAATCCGCAACCAGATAACCACCGCCGACCGCGACTAGGCCTTTCGCCTGGGAAACCAGTTTTTGCACCACGCCGAGAGAGAACTGATTTGCGAGTAACTCGAGAACCGCTCCCGCCAGTCTGGACGTAAACTGCGCAAATGGTTCTCCCGGTGCCCGGTGTACAGGCGGATGTTGATCAAAGCTTTCGGGATCGAGCGCGAGTATCTCCACCTGTTCAGCACTTATTCCTGCGTCGGCCATAAGCTCCAGTGTCAAATCCACCAGTAGCCCGTCACCGGAGTTCCGACGGCTAAACGCATGGAGTATCAGATATTTCGGCTGATCAGAAATTTTGGGATATCTCCGGTTCAAAAGGGCGTTTCGAAGGCTGCTTTACTTCCCTGTCGGTAAGATTTTGGTAACCATATTCCGGCTAGATGGAAAGCCATATTCAAACGCAGGGCCGAACTGGTCCGGCAGATCAGGGCAGGGAACCGATTTTGCGCCATAAACTGCAGTCAATTATGACCTTTGTCGATCGCGTAGCTGGATATGTTCCCATGCACAATAACCGCTTTCGACAAGTGGTTCTGCTCGTCGCCGTGTTCGCGCTTGTTGCCGGCATATATTTTTCTTTCCGGTCCCAGCCCGATCTTTTTCGTGATGCGCGCCTACTGCCGATCGTCATTCTGGCGCTGTTTGCCGTGCCAGTGACGATCTACTTTAACGCATTGGAATTCGTTCTTTCTGGCCGTTTGCTCGGCTACAATGTTGGCCTGAAATCGGCTGCGGAGACCAGTGTAATCGGTGGCGTAGCCAATATGCTTCCGCTGCCGGGAGGTGTGCTGGTCAGGGTTGCTGCCCTCAAAGCGGAGGGAGCAAGCGTTGCCAAAAGCACATCTGTGATAGCTTTCGTCGCATTCATCTGGGCGGCGATATCATTCGGTTATTCGGGTGCATGGCTGCTATTCGGCGGGGCTACGGTTTTTGGTCTGTCATTTATTGCATTGGGATGCATGGGCATCATCGGCTGTTTTGCGGTGAGCATGCATTTGCTTGATGATCATATCATCACGGCACAGCTTTTTGCCTGTAAAGCGGGTTTAGTACTGGTCGACGCCTTTCGGCTCTATCTTTGTCTTCTCGCACTCAACGTTCCTGCGGAATTCGGCCAGGCTTCGGTTCTCACAGTTTCAGGTTTTGTCGGCTCATCCTTCTCGATCGTTCCGGCAGGCCTCGGTATCCGGGAAGGCGTTTCTGCTCTGCTGGGTCCTCTCGTTGGCCTCACCGCTGCTGCCGCATTTCTGGCTTCAGCAGCCAATAGAATTATCGGATTAATGGTCAGCGCGCCGATCGCCGGGCTGCTAGCGTGGAAGGCTGGCCATCGAGCCAAGATAGGTGCGGTATGAAATTGTTCATTAAAAAATGGCTACTGCCAAATTCTTCCCGTGAATATCTGAGCCGCTATAATCGAGCGTTCGGTCAAACCGCGAAAAACGGCATGATCGTGCTGGACGCAGGGGCAGGGGAGCAGCCTTACGCCAAATATTTTTCGCATTGTATTTATGAGAGCGCCGATTTCGAAATGGTGGACAAGCCTTATGCGAAATCGACCTATGTTTGTGACCTGGCGCAAATCCCTACCGCTGACGCGCGCTTTGACCGGATCATGTTCAATCAGGTATTAGAGCATATTCCGGAGCCTTCTGCGGTGCTCTCGGAACTGTTTCGCGTTCTGAAACCGGGCGGATCGATTATTTGCACTTGCCCATTCTATTATGAAGAGCATGAAAAACCATATGATTTTTACCGCTATACCCAATTTGCTCATCGTCATTTATTTGCAAAAGCCGGCTTTGAAATAGACCGTCTGGAATGGCTGGAAGGATATTTCGGGACTCTGGCCTATCAGTTTCAGACGATGGCTTTGCGCTTACCGATTGCACCGCAGAGATATTTTCAGCGACCCTGGTGGCCGATAATATTCTGGCCCGTGATTGCCACAGTAAAAGCGTCAGCCGTGTTGCTGGCATCATTATTCTACAGGCTTGATATCGCGTGTAAGATTACTGATCGCGGTCATCCGAAAAATTACGTAGTGCTGGCGCATAAACCTTGAGCTGGAGCCACTTTTAACCAGCCAGTCGCAATCCACTGGCTGCCTCCCGATTATCCGGCTGGTCCGGCCAGATCCCGCGCGTATCATAGACCACCTTGCTTGCCCGTTCGTCGAGCGGGATGGATTTGAACATGTCGTGATCGGTCAGGGTGATCATGACCGGGCAGGTTTCCAGCGCCTGGTCGATATCGATCAGCTCGGCACCGGTGCCTTCAAAGGCTGCCGGAAGCTCGCTGGCATAAGGCTCGACAATCTTCACGCGTCCGCCATAGCGCCGCGCCAGTTTGGCGGCGATCTTGAGGGCAGGACTTTCGCGAAAATCATCAATATTGGCTTTGAACGCCAGGCCGAAGCAGGCGATAGATACGCCGGGCAATTCGTCGATCATCAGCGAAGCCTGTTCCAGCACATGGCCGGTCTTGCCGTCATTCACTTCGCGGGCGATGCGGATCAGTGGCGATTGTTCGGGCGCGCTGTGGATGATGAACCAGGGATCGACGGCGATACAATGGCCGCCGACGCCGGGGCCGGGTTGAAGGATATTGACGCGGGGATGCCGGTTGGCGAGGCGGAT
>JBALUX010000030.1:0-23127 GCA_036963725.1 Parasphingorhabdus sp.
GGCCCCGGCGTCACATGGTGCGAATTGGCATAGACCCGCACCTTGTTCAGGGTCGCGCCCTTTTTGCCGGTCAGCGGATCAAATTCGACAATCTCTTCGATCTCGTCGCCGAAAAAGCTGATCCGCCAAGCCATGTCTTCGTAATGCGACGGAAATATCTCGAGATTATCGCCCCGCACCCGGAAATTGCCGCGGGCAAACGCCATGTCGTTGCGCTTGTACTGCAGCGCCACCAGCTTGCGGATGATATCCCGCTGGTCGACCGATTGTTCCTTGGTAAGGTCAAAGATCATCGCCGAATAAGTCTCGACCGAACCGATGCCGTAAAGACAGGACACCGACGCCACGATGATCACATCATCGCGCTCGAGCAGCGAACGGGTCGCGCTGTGCCGCATCCGGTCGATCGCCTCGTTTACCGAGCTTTCCTTCTCGATATAGGTATCCGACCGCGCGACATAGGCTTCGGGCTGGTAATAGTCATAATAAGACACGAAATATTCGACGGCATTGTCCGGGAAGAAATTCTTGAACTCGCCGTAAAGCTGCGCCGCCAGGATCTTGTTGGGCGCCAGGATCAGGGCGGGCCGCTGCAGCTCTTCAATCATTTTGGCCATGGTGAAGGTCTTGCCCGACCCGGTTACTCCGAGCAGCACCTGATCGCGTTCCTCGTCGCGCATTCCGGCGACCAGTTCCCTGATCGCAGCCGGCTGGTCGCCGGCAGGCTCGAAATCGCTGACCAGCTTGAACGGTCTTCCGCCTTCCGATTTAGCCGGACGATTGGGCTTGTGCGGAACGAAATCCTCGCCGGTTTCCGGTTCCGCCAGGCTTCTTCTGATTACCAATTCTGTCATAGGCCTGATATGGAACAAAAAGGGTCCAATGTCATCCCCTTCATGGAGTTTTCCGATGAGATGGATGATAGAAAATTTACATCTGTCGATCATCAGTTTAGGGCTGCTGACGGGGCGACACAATTGAGGGATAATTCTCGTGAAAAAATTACTAGTTTCGGTAGCTGTACTCAGCCTGATAGGCGGCTGTTCAGATCAGGGCGCTGACCATGACGGTGATGGCAAAATCACCGCGGAAGAAGTCGCCGAAGAAATGAACCGGGTCACGCTCGAGCCCGGTGAATGGGAAAATACCGTCCAAATAGTCGATGTAAAAGTCGAAGGTCTGCCGGAAGGTATGCCGGCGGGTGTCATGGACCGGATGAAGGGCCAGACGACTACGACAAAATCCTGCATCAGCAAGGAAGAAGCGGAAAACCCCGGCGCGCAGTTTTTTGCCGCGCAGGAAAAAACCAATTGCGAGGTCAAGAAATTCGACATGAGCGGCGGTGCCGTATCGTCCGAAATGTCGTGCAGCAATATGGGTGGTTCTCCTGGCGATATGACCATGGTGATGGACGGCCAATATGGTCCGAGCAGCTATGACATGACCATGAATATGAATGGCGGCGCATCGAGCATAAAAATGAATATTACCGCGAAGAGCAGCGGTAAACGGATCGGTGATTGTCCGGCCGGATGATCCCCGACAGACTGGATGACGAAGACAAGGAGGCAGGAGCGCATCGCTTCTGCCTTTTTGTCTTTTGCCCTTGATGGACCGCGCCGGAAGAAACATGACCCCGCAGGTCATTGCATCTGGCTCCGCGACTGATAGGTTTCACTCCGGCGCCAAATCAATCGCCCCGATGAATAATCAGGAGAAAGACCATGATCGGATATGTAACGCTCGGCACCAATGATATCGACATGGCGCGCGCCTATTATGATGCGCTGCTCGGCGAACTGGGCGCGAAACGCCTGATGCAACTCGAGGAGAACGGCTTCACGCTATATGGCGTCGATATGACGACGCCGTCGATTGCGTTGACCACGCCGTTCAATGGGCAGGCGGCGCAACCGGGCAATGGCAATATGATCGCGCTGCAGATGCAGGAGCGCGGGCAGGTCGACAGCCTCTACAAAAAGGCCCTCGAACTGGGCGGTAGCGACGAAGGCGCGCCAGGCCTTCGCGGCGATGAAGGCCCGATGGCCTTCTACGCTGCCTATTTTCGCGACCCGGACGGCAACAAGCTTTGCGCATTTCGTATGGGCGCTGCATAAGACTGGAAAATACAGGGAGAGAAACATGAAACATCTTTTGGCTCTGGCTGCGACTACCGCCTTGATCTGGACCACGCCTGTCCTGGCGCAGAACAGTTCACCATCATCCGATCTGGCAGCCGCCATCGCAGCGGATTATGACAATACGCTGGAAGCGCTGTTTCTCGATTTTCATCGCAACCCCGAATTATCCTATAAGGAAACCCGAACCGCCGCGATCATCGCGAGGAAATGGCGCGATGCGGGTTTCACCGTGACCGAGAAGGTTGGCGGTACCGGCGTCGTCGCGGTCATGGAAAATGGTGAAGGCCCTACCCTGATGCTGCGCGCGGACATGGACGGACTACCGCTCGTCGAGGACAGCGGGCTGGACTATATGTCGACCGCGAAACAGGTCAGCATCGACGGCGAGGAAAAGCCGGTGATGCACGCCTGCGGCCATGATGTGCATATCACTTCTCTAATCGGCACCGCGCACCAGATGGCGGCCCGGAAGGATCAGTGGGCCGGCACTTTGGTGCTGATCGCGCAACCAGCCGAAGAGCGTATCGGCGGCGCCAAGCTGATGATGGACGACGGTCTCTATACCCGTTTCCCCAAACCCGATTTCGCCATGGCCTTTCACGTTTCGGCTGACACGCCGACCGGCAAATTGGCGCTGAGCGAGGGGATCAACTATAGCTCGTCCGACAGCGTCGATATCATCATCCATGGCGTTGGCGCGCATGGCGCATCGCCGCATCGCGGCAAGGACCCGATCGTGATGGGCGCGGAAATCATCATGGCGCTGCAGACTATTGTCAGCCGGGAAATCGCACCGCTCAAGCCAGCCGTGGTAACCGTCGGTTCCTTTCACAGCGGCTTCAAGCATAATATCATCTCCGACAAGGCGACCATGCAATTGACAGTCCGCTCGGATGATGCGGAAACGCGGGCAAAACTACTCGAGGGGGTCAAGCGGATCGCGACCAATGTCGGCCGTATGAACGGCATGCCGGAGGACAGGCTGCCCGAAGTTCTGGTGTCTCATGAATCCACCCCGGCCAATTATAATGATGTTGAACTGACCAAAAGAGTGACCGGTGTGTTTGCCGAGCGGTTCGGCGAAGACGTGTTCGACAACCAGCCGCGCGAAGGCATGGGCGCAGAAGATTTCGCCTATTTTGTCGAGCCGAACACCGATGTGCCCGGCGTCTATTTTGCCGTAGGCGGGACACCCCAGGCCGATTTCGATCGCGAAGAAGCTGGCGGTGCGCCGGTACCTTCGCACCACTCCCCTTTCTTCAAGGTTGCGCCGAGAGAATCCGTCACATTGGGGGTAGAGGCAATGACCGCAGCGGCACTGGACCTGCTGGCTCGACAAGCGGAATAGCCTTGGCCGAAGAGCTTTCCTCTGCCCAGCTCAAAAGCCTCAAACAGCTGTTGCTCGAGCGCCAAGCAGAGCTGAAGGCGCGCGACAAGGATGGCGCCAGCTGGCGCGACACCGTCGAGCTCGACCAGCAGAGCGTCGGTCGTCTGTCGCGGATGGATGCAATGCAGCAGCAGGAAATGGCCCAGGCCGAAGCGCGGCGCCGGACCAGCGATCTGGCGCGAATTGAGATCGCCCTGAACCGGGTGGACGATGGGGTATATGGCTGGTGCGCCGAATGCGGCGAAGCCATTGCCTACCGGCGCCTCGAAATCGATCCCGCCGCCCATTTGTGCATTGGTTGCGCGCGCTGATCCGATCCAAAGTTTGTCAAAGTTAGGGCCAAGGAAGCCTTTTGCAAGCTTGACATGCAACCATATAGTTGCATATAGAGAGGCATGTCCGACGTCTTTGCCGCCCTTGCCGATGAAACCCGCCGCGCTCTGCTGGACCGGCTGTTTGTCAAAAATGGCCAGAGCCTGACCGACCTTCACAACGGCATGACCATGTCCCGCCAGGCGGTGGCCAAGCATCTGCATATTCTCGAAACCGCCAATCTTGTCTCGGTCCACTGGCAGGGCCGCGAAAAACTGCACTATCTCAACCCCGTTCCACTCGGCGATATCGTCCATCGCTGGGTCGGCAAGTTCGAGGATGCCCGGATTGAGGCGCTGAACGACTTCAAGCAGCAGATCGAAAATGCTTCCAACCCTTCCAATGCCAGTACGCCAAAGGAGAAACGTCGTGCCTGATAATGGAACCGCCGAGATCAAGACGCGTGCATCGACCGGAGAGTTGTGCGCGCCGGATTTTGTCTACACGATCTTTATCAAGGCCAGTGCCGAAAAGGTCTGGAACGGCCTGATCGACCGCGATCTGACCAAAGCTTATTGGGGCCATTATAACGAATCCGACTGGCAACCGGGTTCGCGGTGGAACCACGTGCGGAGCGATGGCAGCGGGAAAATCGATACGCGCGGCCGGATTGTCGAAATCGATCCACCCCGTAAAATGGTCTGGACCTGGGCCTTCGATGCGGAAGCAGATCAGCCCGAGAAACTTTCACGCGTAACTTACGAACTGACCAGCCTGGGCCCCGATACCAAATTGACGGTCACCCACAGCGAACTCGAGCCGGGATCGCGGATGGATATCGGGGTGCGCGAGGGATGGCCAGCGGTGCTCAGCAACCTCAAATCGCTACTGGAAACCGGCACGGTGCTGTCCGAAGAGCTTTGGCCGAAAACCTAGCGTCAACGCAAAAGCGTACCGCGCCGGTTCAATCGAGTCATATTTGCGCCCAGTGAACCACCGCTACGCTTTTCACCCTTTCCCGCTTGGCGACATCCCCCTAATGTGCGGTCCATGGAAATCCCTGCAGATATCAAACCATTTGATGGCCGTTTTGTTGACGGCAAACATTATTTCGCCTGCCGCATCTATTTTGAAGACACGGATTTTTCCGGCATTGTCTACCACGCCAATTATCTGCGCTATATGGAACGCGCCCGTTCGGACATGCTCCGCCTGCTCGATATGGATCAGGGCGCGGCTTATGAAAGCGGTGAAGGCGTCTATGCTGTCGTCGATCTGACGATGAAATATCTGTTGCCGGCGAAACTAAATGATGATCTGGTCGTTATCAGCACGGTCGAGACGCTGCGTGCCGCCAGCGTGATCATCGACCAGCAAATTATGCGCGGCCCAGACCATATTACGTCAGCTTCCGTTCACGCGGCGTTTCTTACGCCAGCCGGACGTCCGAGACGACAACCGAAGGCGTGGACAAAGGCATTTGCCGGCGTCATGGATCAGGCTGATATGAAATGAAGGATTATACATCTTGCTAGACCAACTTTCCCTGGGAGCGACTGCCGGAAATTTCTCTCCCTTCATGCTGTTCATGGAAGCCGATATTGTCGTCAAGGCGGTGATGATCGGCCTGCTGCTCGCCAGTGTGTGGACATGGACGATCATCGTCAGCTTTGGCATGAACATCGGGCAAATCTCGCGCAAATCGGATAAATTCGAGCGGGCATTCGACAGGACCGAAAATCTCGACAAGTTCTTTGACGAATATGGCCAATCCTCCCTGCCCAGCGCCAAGGTCCTGGCCGCCGGTGTCAAGGAATGGCGCCGTTCGACCTCCAAGGCGCCGATCGACCGCGAAGGCACGCGCCAGCGGCTCGCCAGCGCGATGAACACGACCATTGCCCGCGAAGTCGACCGGATCGCCGACCGGCTCAATTTTCTTGCTACCGTGGGCAGCGTTGCCCCCTTTGTCGGTCTGTTCGGCACGGTCTGGGGCATCATGCGCAGCTTCTCGGCCATTGCCGCAGAGCAGAATAGCTCGCTTGCAGTGGTCGCCCCCGGCATTGCCGAGGCCCTGTTCGCGACGGCCATTGGTCTGTTTGCCGCGATTCCCGCGGTGATTGCCTATAACCGTTTCTCCCATCGCCTCAACAAGCTGGAGGCCCGCATGGGTCGCTTTGCCGACGGGTTCCACGCCACGCTCAGCCGCGAACTGGAACTGGGAGACTGAGCATGGGCATGAATATGGGATCCGGCATCGGCAGGCGCGGCGGTAGTCGCGGTCGCGCGCCGATGGCCGAGATCAACGTCACCCCCTTTGTCGACGTGATGCTGGTGCTACTGATCATTTTCATGGTGACAGCGCCGCTGCTGGTCACCGGTGTACCCGTTGACCTGCCGGAAAGCCGCGCCAATGCACTGGAACAGGAGCAGGAACCGGTGCAGATCTCGATCGATAACGAAGGCCGTATCTTCGTCGACGACGAGGAATTCAGCCGCGGTGCGTTCGAGACAAGGCTGCGCGAAATTGCCGCCGACCAGAAACCGGAAGATCCGCGACAGATCATGCTGCGCGGTGACAGAACACTCGACTACGGACTGATCATGGGCGTGATGGGCGAACTCAACCGCGCAGGACTGAACCGCGTGTCGCTGGTCACTACAGGTTCATCCGAGACGCCATAGTAGTGGACCGCTGATATGGAGAAAGCTGAAAAAATTGGCTTGGGAATAGCGGCTGCGGGTCATGTGGCCCTGTTCGGCGCGCTCTCCTTGAGCATATTGAGCAGCACCAATGATGCTTTTCGCAACAAACCGATAGAGGTGATGATCGCCGATGAAGTGGGGCTCGAAAGCGCCGCTCCCGATCCTTCCATGATCACGCCCGCGACCAGCGTTGCACCGGAACTTGGGGCGCCGGAAGAGAGCAGCTTTGTCGAACCGGAGCCGCTGCCCGAACCACCGAAAGCCGAAGCAAAACCGACACCGGCAAGCAAGCCCGCTCCCGTTTCCCGCGAGCCCCGCCGGCGACCGGACAAGCCCGCCAGTACCACGGCCAAGGCAGAACCGAAGCCAGACCCCAAACCGAAACCCCGCGGTTCGCGACTGGGCGATGATTTCCTGAAAGGCGTCACCGATGCGCCTTCGGTGAGCCGGAACCAGAATATCGCGGCGGAGCGGGCCTCGCCTGCAGCCGTCGCTTCGCTGGAGCGCGAACTATACCGGCTGATCAAACAGAAATGGCGGCCTCCGACAGGCGCAGATGCTGAACTGTTGCGCACCACTGTCACTGCCCGTCTCGACAGTAACGGCAAAATTATCGGCAGGCCGACAGCAACGACGACTGGCATCACGCCGAGCAACCGGTCGCAGGTCGACATCCATCAGGAACGGGCCATTGCTGCGGTCCAGCTGGCGGCACCTTTTACGACTTTTCCGGAAAAATATTATGATGAATGGAAGGTTATCGAACCTGTCCTGTATCTTGGCGTCTAGGAGACCACCCATGCAATCACCCGCCTTCTATATCCGAACCGTCATGCTTGGCATTATCGCCAGCGTTGGCCTGACCGCGACCGCACATGCCCAGCTTACCGTGGATGTCGACAATAGCGCATCGGAAGAACTGGTCATTGCCGTTCCCGGCCTGCCCACGCCGCAGAGCGTGAACACGGCCGCCGGCAGCACCAGTGAACTGGGCGCTAAAATCAGTGATGTCATCGTCACCGACTTGCGGTCGAGCGGCTTGTTCAAACCGATCGGACGCAACCAGGTCCGCGGGATCAGCTACTCGGAAGTCACCGCTCCGCAATTTCCTTATTGGAGCGGTACCAGTGCCTCTGCCCTGATCCAGGGCTTCGTGCGGGCCAATCCCGATGGCAAGCTGACGGTTGGCTGCTATCTCTATGATGTCGCTCTGGAAACCGAACTCACCCGTCAGGGCTTCATCGTCGAGCCGCGCGACTGGCGCCGGGCCGCGCATAAATGCGCCGATTCCATCTATTCGAGACTGAGCGGAGAATCGCCCTTTTTCGATAGCCGCATCGCCTATATTGCCGAGACCGGCCCAAAGGGTAACCGGGTCAAGAGACTGGCGATCATGGACAGCGACGGCGCCAACCACCGGTTCATCACCAATGGCCAGGCCACTGCCCTCACCCCGCGCTTTTCTCCCGATTACAAGAGCATCGTCTATCTGAGCTTTCTCGACGGCAACCCGCGCATCTATGTCTATGACATCGGCACCGGCCGCCAGCGCCTGATCACCCAGAGCACCAATCCGACCTTTGCCCCGCGCTGGTCGCCCGATGGCAAGTGGATCCTCTATTCCATGGCGATTGCCGGCAATACCGATATCTACAAGGTTTCGGCAGCGGGCGGCGGCAGGCCGCAGCAGCTGACCTTTTCCCCCGGTATCGATATCGGCGGCAGCTTCTCTCCCGACGGCAGCCGGATTGTCTTTGAAAGCGACCGCTCGGGCAGCCAGCAGCTCTATGTCATGAACGCCGATGGCGGCAACGAACGGCGGATCAGCTTTGGTGGCGGACGTTTTGCCACGCCGGAATGGAGCCCGCGCGGCGACCTGATTGCCTTCACCAAGATGGCCGGCAATTTCCGTATCGGCGTGATGACACCCAGCGGCGGTGGCGAGCGTCTGCTTACCAACAGCTGGCAGGATGAAGCGCCGACATGGGCGCCCAATGGCCGGGTGATCCAGTTTTTCCGGACCACCAAGGGAAGCGGCGGCACCGGGATTTGGCAAGTCGACCTGACCGGTCGCAACGAACGGCAGTTACCGACACCGGTCAACGGCTCGGATCCGGCCTGGGGTCCGTTGCTTCCGTGAATTCAAATCAAGACAAGTCACTGGAAAAAGGTTATATAAAGCCCAAGGGCACAATCAACTAGGAGCAGAATTATGATCAAATATGCAACTCCCCTCCTGATTACCGCGAGCCTGGTTTTGGCTGGCTGTTCGAAGAAAGCACCGGAAGAACTGCCGCCGCCACCTGTTGGCACCACGACTCCCACCCCAGCACCGACCGGCCCCGTCGGCCCCGGCTATGCTCAGGGATCGCAGGGCGATTTCCTGGCCAATACGATGTCCGACCGGGTCCTTTTCGACACCGATCGCTTCAATATCGATTCGCAGGATCAGCTTATCCTGCAGAGCCAGGCGCAATGGCTGGCGCAAAACCCGAATGCGCGGGTCACCATCGAGGGCCATGCCGACGAACGCGGCACCCGCGACTATAACCTCGCGCTCGGCGAGCGTCGCGCCAATGCGGCGAAAAACTACCTCGCTTCGCTCGGCGTCAGCCCGTCACGGATGACCACGGTCAGCTATGGCAAGGAACGCCCCGAAGCGCTCGCTTCTACCGAAAGCGCATGGGCACAGAACCGCCGCGCCGTGAGCGTCGTCGTCCGCTAGACCGGACGGACAAAAGAGACAAAAAAAGGGCCGCCACCTGAGCAGGTAGCGGCCCTTTTTTGTCGCTCAAAAAGCGCTTATTTCTTGGTGCCGGTCATTGCCATTTCACCGAAAGCGCCCGCTTTAACCGAACCGGCCAGCTGACCGTCGGTGATTGTCGCGTCGCCTTCCAGCTTCATCGGCATGGGAACGGTCATGTTCATTTCCCAGGTGATGTGATTGCCATCGACCTTGCCGTTTTCAACATCCATCGCGCCCATAGCACCGGCGTTGGTGCCGGTGAACGTGTCACCGTCGGTGACGATGGTGAATTCCGACGTCTGGTCTCCCATCGGGGATTTGGTTACGCAAGTATAGGTTCCATCAATAGACATTCCACTCTCCTTTTAATGTCAAAGCCCTGATTCCGCTCGAGCCGGCGATCACTCGCCGCCTTCTGCCGAATCGTTTGAACTGCTCTCACTATTAACAGCAGTGTCACTAGCTTCATAGCCGCGATATTCTATCGGCATGTCCAGCGCGTCCAGCTGGCTTTTGATCTTGTCGACATCACCGACGATCACCCAGGTGAATTTGTCCGGGTCAACCGCTTCGGCCATGGCATTGTTCAGATCATCTTCGGTCAGCGCCTTGTAGCGATCCGCGATAGTCTCGGCATAGTTGGACGGACGGCCGAACATCACGTCGCCCTGCATCTGGCCCAATATGCTGCTCGTACGCTCGAACTGGCCCGGCAGCTGACGGACATTGCCGTTGACCGTGCGTTCCAGTTCCGCTGCAGTGACGCCATTTTCGCCCATGAAGTCGCGCACCTGTGCATCAATTGCAGCAACGGCAGGACCGGTCTGGTTGGTCTGGACCGGCGCACGCATGGTGTATAATACCCGGTCTTCGCCGCGCAATACGGTGTTCCGTGTGCCGTAGCTCCAGCCCTTGGTCTCGCGCAGATCCATGTTGATCCGCGAGAGGAAATTGCCGCCCAGCACTTCATTGGCCGCACTGAGCGTCAGCAGATCGTCCGACCCTTTATAAGGCAGGACCTGCCCTGCCAGGATCATCGATTGCGGAGAATTCGGACGGTGGATGACGATGACCCGGCCCTCTCCTTCCGGAATTGCGGCATCGAAATTCTTCGCCGGCGCGACCTTTCCGGAACCTTTCCACTTGCCGAAGCGCAGCTCCAGCTTGTCGACCAGTTGCTGCTTGTCAATTTTACCAGCAGCAAAGATCGTCGCCTTGGCCGGATGCATCCATTGCTGATGGAAAGCCGCCAGATCATTGCGGGTAATGGCCGAGACCGTTTCCTTGGTACCGTTGCCCGAAAAGCCGCGGCCATAAGGATGTTCGGCACCGAAGAGCAGGGGCGGCAACGTGTTGCTGGCAATACTCAGCGGATCGCTTTCCTCGCGGTCGATCGCGGTCAGCAACTGGACACGGATGCGTTCGATATCATCCGTGTTGAACGCCGGGTTCTTGACAATATCCGCCATCAGGTCGAGCGAAGCATCTAGATTGGGATTGACCGCGCTCAGATCGACATCGGTGCGGTCGCGACCGCCGCCGATGCTGATATTGGCACCCAGCCGTTCCTGTTGCTCGGCGATTTCGACCGATGTCAGACTGGTCGTGCCTTCTTCCAAAATCGAGGTAACGAAATTCTGCAGGCCCAGCTTGCCGGACGAATCCGCGCTGGTGCCTGCGTTGAAAGACAGGGTCACCCGGGTCATCGGCACCGCATCACGGTGCGCAAAATAGACTTTGATACCGTTGGACAGGGTTGCGGTTTCGACATCCGGGAAATCGACATTGGGAATCTCGCCGACGGGCGGCAATTGGGACCGGTCGGGCGCGGTCACGCTTCCAGCCTGGCCATCCTGCATGTAAAAGGCGGGAGCGGTCAGAACGCCGGTACGCGCGCCTTTGCCAGCGCCGACTTCCTGATATTCTTCGCGCTCGCCCGGCACCACCGTGATGCCAAGGACCGGACGGGTCAGCCATTTCTGCATCGCCGCCTTGACCGCTGCCGGTGTCGTCGCTGCCAGCCGGCCCAGTTCCTTCTTGTAAAATTCCGGATCATCGGAATAGAGCTTGCCCTGCGCCAGAGCGACGGCCTTGCCGCTAAAGCCGCCAACCTGTTCGAGCCCGGCAATCCGTGCCGCAGCATCGCGCGTCGCCACGCGCTGAACTTCATCTTCGGTCGGGCCATTGGCAATGAAATCGGCGATGATTTCGTCCAGCCGTTTGGCGACGACATCCGCATCCTCGCCCGGCTTTACGTCGGCCTGGATATTCACGAAGCTGCTGTGTACGAACGGAATGACATAGGCAGAAACCGAAACTGCATTTTCCTCGTCCCGCACCATGATATTGTCGAGCCGCGAACTGGCGAGGCCGCCGAGTACGGTCAGGCCGACATCGAGCGGCGTATAGTCGGGATCGTTCAGACCCGGCACCACCCAGTTGCGGTAGATGCGCGTCGTCGCGACCTTGTCCTTCATAACTTCGTAAATCGGGGCGTCGAGAGTCGGCAAGGCCGGATCGAGCTGCGGAATGGGCTTGCCACTCGGAATCGCGCCGAACCATTTGTTGACCTTGGTCCGCGCGGTCGCGACGTCGATATCGCCGGCCAGCACCAGGATGGAATTATTCGGGCCATAATGGTCAGTGAACCATGATTTCATATCGTCGAGCGAAGCCGCTTCGAGATCTTCCAGCGATCCGATCGTGTCGTGCCCATAAGGATGATCGGAAGGAAAGAGCAATTCGGTCTGGCGATAGCCGACCAGCCCGTAAGGCTGGTTGTCGCCCTGGCGTTTTTCATTCGACACGACGCTGATCTGGTTGTCGAGCTTCTCCTGCGTGACCGCGCCGAGCAGATAGCCCATCCGGTCGCTTTCGAGGAACAGGGCAACATCGAGCGCGGAGGTCGGGACGGTCTGGAAATAATTGGTCCGGTCTAGCCAGGTCGTGCCGTTCAGATCGGTCGCGCCAATCTGCCGCAGCGGCTCGAAAAAATCTCCCGGCGCATTTTCCGATCCGTTGAACATGATATGTTCGAACAGATGGGCATAGCCGGTCTTGCCCTTGGGCTCGTTGGCCGAACCGACACCATACCAGATCGAGACCGCGACGACCGGCGCCTTGCGATCGGTGTGGACCAGCACTTTCAACCCGTTGTCGAGAGTGAATTCCTCATAAGGAATATCAACCGCGGCAACCAGTTCGCTAACCGGTGCCGGTTCGGCGGGTTCATGATGTTTGGCCAGCGCGGGCGCAGTGACCGTCAATGCCGTGGTGGTCAGCGCCAGCAACAGGGAACGGGACAAACGGGACATCGGGATATTCCTCTCAATCAATATGAAATTTCTCAGCTTCGAACATGGCGCTAAACCGGGCCTGACCGATCACCGGCTTCGACCAACGTCATTCAGACGTCGACCAACGGCTATTTTGCCTTCCACCCCCAGAACAGATGGCAGGGCAGGATATTCCAGAGGGAATAACCGCTGTCGATATGGTCGAAATGCGGTGTCATGAAGTCGCGTGCTTTTTTGACGAACTGGTAAACCAGAAAGGCGCCGCCCGGACGGATAACACCATAAGTCTCTTTGGCAATTTTCGGACCGAGTTGGTCGGGCAATGTGGAAAAAGGCAGGCCGGACAGGACATAGTCGGCTTTCTCGTGCCCGAGTTCTCTTATGATCTTTTGCACATCGGCGGCGGACCCGTGGATCGGGTAGAAGCGGCTGTCGCGGATCGACTTGCTCAGATAGTCGATGAAATCCTCATTCAGGTCGATCACGATCAAAGTCGCATCGGGCTTCATCCGCTCGAGCACCGGTCGGCAGAATGTGCCGACACCCGGACCATATTCGACGAACAGGTCGCACTCGTCCCATTTCACCGGTTCAAGCATCTTCTTGATCGTGATGTCGGAGGACGGCATGATCGAACCCACCATTACGGGATGCTTCAGGAAACCCTTGAAGAATACGCCCCAGGGGCCGAGGCGGCGTTCCAGCCGCGACTTGATGCGGTCCATAAATTTCGTTTTGGCGACACTATTTGACAAACCATTCCTCCGGCAACAGATCAAACTGTAATAGTAGAGCGTTACAGCGCCGGTGACAAATATAATAGCGGTTGCCCGGTGTAATCCACCGGTTAAAAGATTGCCATGCAGCTTCATCCAAACGACTCCATCGCGGTGATCTTTTGCGCGCAACGCACCGGCACCGGTGAAGAGGACTATCAGGCCGCTGCGGCAGCCATGGGCGCGCTCGCCGCGCAGCAACCCGGCTATCTCGGCGAGGATCATGCCAGATCTGCGGACGGCTTCGGGATTACGGTCAGCTATTGGCGCGATGATGCCAGCGCCAGGGCATGGCGCGACAATCCCGAACATGCCTTGATCCGCGATCAGGGTCGCGACAAATGGTATAGCGCCTACAGCCTTCATGTCGCCCGCGTCGAACGTGGCTATGACTGGCAGAAATAGCATGGCATAGGAACGCCGATGGCCGATTCTCCCGACTTCGAACCGCTGGACCGCAAGGTAACATCCTATCCCGATGCCAAGCCGATAGACAGCACCCGTATGGCGGTGCTGTTCTCGGTCATGCTGGTCACTGCATCGGGCAATACCGCCATGCAGTCGATATTGCCGACGATCGGGACGCAGCTGAATATCCCCGACTTCTGGGTCAGCGCGGCGTTCAGCTGGTCGGCCCTGCTTTGGGTCTATACCGCGCCGAAATGGGCACGCCAGTCCGACCATCGCGGCCGCAAGGCGCTGATGCGGCTCGGCATGATCGGCTTTACCACCTCTTTCGCGCTAGCCGGTCTGGCGCTGTTTCTCGGACTGCTCGGCTGGTATAGCGCGCTCTGGACCTTCATTCTGTTCGCCTTTTTCCGCAGCCTTTATGGCGGTCTCGGTTCGGCTGCGCCGCCAGCGGTACAAGCCTATGTCGCCGCCCGCACCGCGCGCGCCGACCGGACCAAGGCGCTGTCGCTGATTTCATCCTCTTTCGGACTAGGCACGATTGTCGGTCCGGCGATTGCCCCGCTGCTGATCATTCCGGCGCTCGGGCTGTCCAGCCCGATGTTCGCCTTTGCCGCAATCGGGATATTGGTAATGATCGCGCTGGCGCTGAAACTGCCCAATGACAATCCCGGCTATCAGGCGCGCGGTGTGGTGACGTCGGAGCCTTACAGCTCAGCGCCCTCCTCCAGCAACCTGAAAGAAGAGGATGATAGCGGCGAAGAAGAAAGCCTGCCACCGCGGCTGCGCTGGGGTGACGAGCGGGTCAAGCCCTGGCTGATCACCGGCATATTGGGCGGCAATGCCCATGCCCTGATACTCGGTGTGGTAGGCTTTCTGGTGCTCGACCGGCTGGGCTTGCGCGGTGACCCGGAAATGGGAATCCGGATGACTGGCCTCGTATTGATGTCAGGCGCAGCGGCGACCCTGCTGGCGCAATGGGGCCTGATCCCGTTGCTCCAGATGGGGCCGCGTTCGTCGATATTGTGGGGCATGGTCCTGGGCGCCTTCGGCTGCCTGATCATCGGCCTGTCGCACGACCTGTACGGCATCATCATCGGGTTCGCCGTGGCATCGCTAGGCTTTGGCCTGTTCCGTCCCGGATTTACCGCCGGCGCCTCGCTCGCCGTCAAGCGGTCGGAACAGAACGGCGTAGCCGGTATTGTCGCGTCGGTGAACGGCATGGCGTTCATCGCCTCACCGGCCTTTGGCGTGTTGCTATACACTTATGCCGGCCCCCTGCCCTTCTGGCTGGCGACCGGCATCTGTGTATTCCTGTTCGCCTGGGGCTTCAAAACCCTCAAGCTCGACGACCGGATTATGACCGACAACTAGCGTCCGGGACTAGTGCTTGCTGTCCTTGACCGGAGTCAACATTCCCGGCGAGACAAAACCGATCGGTTCGGCCCGCATTGCATTCTGCTTCAGCTGTGATTCCATTTTGGAATATTCTTCCTCCATTTCCTCGGTGACCGAAGCCCGGCTGTCTTCCAGCGCCTTTTCGAAATGCTTCATCTGCACGGTTTCGACCAGGCCACCAAATTCCCGCAACGCGTAAAGCCCGGCCCGGCGGACCAGATCTTCCAGATCGGCACCGGAATAGCGGTCGGTGCGCTCGGCCATATCGTCGAGGTCGACATCCTTGGCCAATGGCATCTTCGAGGTGTGAATAGCCAAAATCCGGCGTCGGCCAGCCTTGCCTGGAACCGGCACATAGATCAGCTCGTCAAAGCGTCCCGGCCGCAGCAACGCCGGATCAACCAGACCGGGTCGATTGGTCGCGCCGATCAGGATCACCGACTGCATTTCTTCCAGACCGTCCATCTCGGCGAGAATCGTGTTGACCACCCGCTCGGTGACTTGGGGTTCGCCCATGCCGCCGCCGCGTGCCGGCACCAGACTGTCAATCTCGTCAATGAACAGGATCGTCGGCGCGACTTGCCTTGCCCGCGCGAACAGGCGGGCAATCTGTTGCTCGCTCTCGCCATACCATTTGGACAGCAGGTCGCTGGATTTGGTGGCAATGAAATTGGCCTCCGCCTCGCGCGCGACCGCCTTGGCCAGCAAAGTCTTGCCGGTTCCCGGCGGACCGTAGAGCAGGAAGCCCTTGGCCGGACGAATACCAAGCCGGGTGAAGGCTTCCGGATTTTTCATCGGCAGCTCGATACCCTCCTTGAGCCGCATCTGCGCCTCGTCGAGGCCACCGATATCTTCCCAGCGGACATCCGGTGCCTGGACCATGACTTCACGCATCGCGGAAGGCTGGACCCGTTTCAGGGCTTCGATAAAGTCATGCCGGTAAACGACCAGTTCCTCGAGCACTTCCGGTGGCACGGTTTCCGATTCCAGATCCAGCTTCGGCATGATCCGGCGGACGGCCTCGATCGCCGCCTCGCGAGTCAATGCCGCCAGATCAGCTCCGACAAAACCATAGGTTGTGCGTGCAAGTTCCTTCAAATCAACATTTTTGTCGAGCGGCATGCCGCGCGTGTGGATACCCAGTATCTCGCGCCGTCCGGCAAAATCCGGAACGCCGACGATGATCTCCCGATCAAAACGGCCGGGACGACGCAGCGCCTCGTCAATCGCTTCGGGACGGTTGGTCGCGGCGATGACCACCAGATTGAGCCGGGATTCCAGACCGTCCATCAGGGTGAGCAATTGCGCCACCAGACGTTTCTCGGTCTCGCCCTGCACCTGTCCGCGTTTCGGCGCGATCGAATCGATCTCGTCGATGAACAGGATGGAAGGCGCGGCCTTGGTCGCCGCTTCGAATATTTCGCGCAGCTTCTTTTCCGACTCGCCATAGGCAGAGCCCATGATCTCCGGACCGTTGATCAGGAAAAATTCGGCTTCGCTTTCATTGGCCACCGCCCGCGCAAGGCGGGTCTTGCCGGTCCCCGGAGGGCCGTGCAACAGCACGCCGCGTGGTGGATCGACGCCGAGCCGGGTGAACAGTTGCGGATAGCGCAATGGCAATTCGACCATTTCACGAAGCTGGTCGATCGTTTCGTGCAATCCGCCGATATCGTCATAGGTGACATCGGCGCGGCGATGCTCGGTCGACTCCTCATATTCCGGCCGCAACTCGACCTCGGTCTCCTCGTCAATATGGACAATCCCCTTGGGAGTGGTCGCGATGACGTTGAGCCGTATCTGGGTCAGGGAAAAGGCCGGCGCTGCCAGCATCTGCCGCAATTGCGGCGGCATATCACCGCGATCGACCTGTTGCTGGCCATGGGTGGCGACGAAATCTCCCGCTTTCAGCGGACGTCCCATGAAGCTGCGCTTCAGGCCGCCGCCATTGCCCTGCAATCGGAGGTCTTTTTGCGCCGGGCCGAATACCACCTTCTTGGCAGGTTTCGATTCGACCTTGCGAATTTCGACAAAGTCTCCCGCACCGACACCGGCATTGGCGCGCTGCAGCCCGTCAAGACGGACAAAGTCGAGCCCCTCGTCTTCCGGATAGGGCAGGACCGCCCGCGCCGGCGTAGTCTGTTTGCCGACAATTTCGACGACATCGCCCTCGATCAATCCCAATTTACCGAGATTGTCACGGGATAGACGGGCCAGTCCGCGACCGCTATCCTCGGGCCGGGCATTGGCAACTTGTAATTTCAGAAGGCTGCTATCGTCTTCGGGCTTATCTTTAATGGGCACTGGATCGGACACAGGGGCGTATCTCCTCGATAATCGTTTTGGTTCTTTCCAATAAGATAGGGATCGCCAGGCCGATATGCGACTCAGATTTTCAGATGAAGCGCCGCATGGCCGAATTCTGCCAAAAAAAAAGGCCAGTTCCGAAGAACTGGCCTGAAAAGTTTTTAGGAGAGGATGCCTGAAAGGCCCACTCTAAATGCAGACAAACCCATTATTGTGCAAGTGCGAAAAGAACATTGTATGTTGCATAACTTGCAACTTAGCAATAATGCTAGTGACAGTTTTCCGCCATTCCCCTTGATTCGGGCCTGATTTTGCGTTGCACAAAGCTGATTCACCCACAATATTGGTCATTCTATGCGTCGTCTTCCTCCCCTCCGCGCCCTCGAGGCCTTCATTCGCGTTGCCCGTCTGGGCTCTTCCAAAGCTGCGGCAGCGGAACTGGCATTGTCTGCGCCGGCGCTCAGCCGGCGAATCAAATCACTGGAGGACCATATCGGCAAACCGCTGTTTGAACGGCGGAACCAGTCGATGGTATTGAACGGTGATGGCCAGGCCTTGCTGAAAGCCGTGGCCCCGGCGCTGGAGGTTATCGGCGAAGCGGTCGACCAGATGACCGTCACCGGCGGCGATATGCGCTTGCGCCTCGGGGTGCTGCCCCTGTTCGGCGCAACACGCTTGCTACCGAAGCTGCCGGCACTCAAAAAACTTTACCCCAAGCTGCATATTGACGTCGACACGTCCGCCCATGCGGAAAATATGCTGGGCGACGCCGTCGATGCGGCGATCATCATCAGCGACGATGTCGATCCCAATCTCTATTCCGTGAAGCTGGACAGCAACAAGGTTTATGCGATTGCATCAGCCGAGCTGACCAAGGGGCCCAACGCAATCAGCAAGCCGGAAGATTTGCAGAACCATAATATCCTGATCCACAGCAATATGACCCGGGCCTTTGACCAATGGAAGGAAGCGGTCGGACTACCCGATCTGCAACCGGCCGGTATCGACCATCTCGACAGCGGTCCGCTGATGCTGGAAGCGGCGGCGCAGGGGCTCGGCATCGCAATCATGCACGGCGGCCATTTTTCGGATGCCCATGATTCGCGGCTGGTCCGGCTGTTCGACCATCAGGTCGACAGCCCCTACAGCTACTGGTTCGTATGCCGCAAACGCGACATGAAGAACCGCGCGGTGCGGATTTTCCATGATTGGGTAGTCAAAGCGGGCCTCTAGAGCCAGGCCGTCAGGCCTTGAGATCGGGATCCAGTTCCAGATCGTCGTCAAGCTGCACGCCAAAACTGTTCAGCAGCATCGATACCTGGCTATATTGACCGACGGTCATCACCAGATCCATGCGCTGTTTTTCGGTCAGATCGGCGAGTGCCGCCCAGGTCGCATCGGCAACATGGCCGCCCTTGGTCAGCTCGTCGGTTGCCTGCAGCATCGCACGCTCGATCGGGGTCCAGCCCGGAGCATCCGGTCCCGCCTTGATCCGCTCAATTTCTTCATCGGTCAGACCGCAGTCCTTGCCAATGCGCACATGCTGCGCCCATTCATAGCCCGACTTCCAGTTGAAGCCGGTGCGGAGAATGATGATCTCGCGCTCGCGCGCTGGCAGGTCATTATGGTCGGACAGGATATAGCCACCCCACCACATGAAAGCCTTATAGGCCTTGGGTGCCTTGAGCAGCGTCCGGAAGATATTGAGTATCTTGCCGGTCTTGAAACGCTCGCCCAGCATCGCCCGTTGCTCGGGGCCGAGTTCTGACTCGGCGAGCGGGGCGATCCTGGGTTTATCGAGACGCATTTTGGATGATTAGGCCAGTGTGACCGACTTGATCGCACCAGGCTTCGCTGGTGGTTCGCCTTTTGGCAGTGCGTGAACCGCTTCCATGCCGGAAGTCACTTCGCCCCAGACGGTATATTGACCGTCAAGGAAGCCTGCATCGTCGAGGCAGATGAAGAACTGGCTGTTGGCGCTGTTCGGGTCCATCGTGCGGGCCATGGAGCATGTGCCTTCGACATGTGGTTCCTTGGAAAATTCTTGCGCAATATCGGGCTTGTCGCTGCCGGACATGCCGGTGCCGGTCGGGTCGCCGCCCTGTGCCATGAAGCCGTTGATGACGCGGTGGAAGACAACGCCGTCGTAAAAGCCTTCGGATGCCAGTTCGGTGATCCGGGCAACATGGTTCGGAGCCAGATCGGGGCGGAGCTTGATTTCAACATCACCTGTGTCGAGGTGGAAAGTCATTTTTTCGTGCGCCATTCAGTCTATTCCTTTTCGTTCATTGAATCAGTCTTGGGCCGCATATAGGCAACGCGTCCGGAAAAATCACCCTGTCTGGCGATAATTGTCACAAAAGATTGCAATTGCAACGTTGCACCGACTAATAAGCAGCCGAACGCGCAGATAAGGGGAGCATCGCGGTGACCGATATCAACGATCCCCAGCACGCCACCATCGAACGTGAAGAAGTTCTGGATAATGACAACCGGCTGACCGACGAATTTGTCCGCTCGGTATCCGACGCTGTCGAGAATAATGATTCCACGCTGGCGCAGGAACTGGTCAACCCGCTCCACAATGCCGATATCGCCGATCTGTTCGAGCTGATCGATGCCGACGAACGCGCGCCGCTGGCCAGCGCGCTCGGCGATCTGGTCAGCGCCGACGTGCTCGCCGAGATGAACGAGCATGTTCGCGAAGATCTGATCGAAGTGCTCGACGCCGGCCAGATTGCCGACCTGACCGAACAGCTGGACACCGATGACGCGGTCGCAATCATCGAGGATCTCGAAGAAGGCGAGCAACAGGCGGTGCTGGCCGAGCTCGACGCCGAAGATCGCGCCGCGATCGAAAGCGCCCTCACCTATGAGGAAGAAACCGCCGGCCGGATCATGCAACGCGAATTTGTCGCGGTGCCCGAGCATATGCGGGTCGGCGATCTGATCGACTATCTGCGTAAAAGTGATGATCTGACCACCGAATTCTGGGAAATCTATGTTGTCGATCCGGCGTTCCGACCGATTGGCACCTGCCAGCTCAGCTGGATTCTCAGAACCCCGCGCGAAATCGCTATCGCCGATGTGATGAAGCGCGAGCAGACCCTGATCCCGGTCGACATGGACCAGGAAGAAGTGGCGCTGCGCTTCCAGAAATATAATCTGATTTCCGCTGCCGTCGTCAACGATGACGGGCGCCTGATCGGGATGATCACGGTCGATGATATTCTCCATATTGTCGAGGATGAAGCCAGCGAAGACGTGCTGCTGCTCTCCGGTGCCGGCGACGGCGATATTAACGAACCGATCCGCGATAGCTACAAGGCCCGTGTGCGCTGGTTGATCACCAATCTGGCGACTGCATTGGTAGCCAGCTTTGTCATTTCGATCTTCGGCGCGGCAATCGAACAGATGGTCGCGCTCGCCGTGCTCATGCCGATCGTGGCATCGATCGGCGGCAACGCCGGCACCCAGACCATGGCTGTCTCGGTCCGCGCGCTGGCGATGAACGAACTGACTCGCTCCAACACCCGCCGGATTATCGGACGGGAATTCCGCATAGCCTTGCTCAACGGCGCCACCATTGCCGTGCTGGTCGGGATCGGCACCGGTCTGGTCTTCGCCAATCCTGTGCTCGGCGGGGTTATTGGGGTCGCCATGCTGATCAACATCGTGATCGCCGGTTTCGCCGGCATATTCGTGCCGGTGATGCTCGACCGGATCGATCAGGATCCGGCGCTCGCCTCATCGGTCTTCGTCACCATGATTACCGACACCATGGGCTTTCTTGCCTTCCTCAGCCTCGCCGTCGGCAGCGGAATGGTCAGCCTCTAGGCCCCGGAATAGGCAGCAACAAAATTGCCCAGATCCTGATATATCCGTTCCCGCTCGCAATCGCCCAGCATTTCGCAGCTGAGCAAGTCAAAGCCCGGCCGGTTTTCGCCCGCTGCCAGCCGAATGGCAGCGACAAGCCAGATTTCATCCGGGGTGGTCAGCGAAGAACAGGGGCGCCCGATCTGGAACGGCTCCTGCCAGGCGGCTCCGATGGTCTCTGCCAAAATCAATATCCGCGTTGCCGCCTTCCTTCCGCCCAGCCGGTCGGACAGATGGTCGAGACAGTCATAGCTGTTCTGGCTTGCGACCACCGCCACGCGAAAGGCTATGATCAATTTTACCTCGACCGACGGCAGCGTCCGGAGGTCCGGTAGTGGTAGTAAAAGCTTCTCCAATATCTCGCCCAATCTGCTTCTCCTCTATGTCCGATTCTCCTTACAATATGATATTGATAATCATTTGCAATTAGATTCTCGCAAGAAGTAGATTTCGGCATGATTGATTTGCTTGATCCGGTACGGGAACATGCTTGACTAAAGCGGTCGTGCACCACAGATAATCCTCATGCCACTGAACATGACCAAGATCGCCTATCGCAGCGAAAGCCCGGCAACGCTGCGAAACTGGCTCGAATCCCACAAGGACAATAAGGCGAGCGGCGGCGAAGCGCGGCTGACCACACGCTATCTGCCGAAGCGCCACGAAGAAATGGTCGGCGGCTCGCTCTACTGGATTCACGCGAAGAAAATCGTCGGCCGCTCTCCGATCATCGGTTTCATGGACAATGGCGAAGGCCGCCAGTGGATCCGGCTGGAACCGCGGCTTATCGCTGTCCAGCCGATACCCAAGCGCGCCCATCAGGGCTGGCGCTATCTTGACGAAAAAGATGCGCCGGCGGATCTCGGCGAAGGCGCCGAAGGGGCTGAGGAAATGCCCGCGGAGATGCTCGGCGAACTGGCTAGCCTCGGGCTGGTCTAGACGACCACAAACAGGGCCTCACACCCCGTTCCTGCCAGCAGGCTGTCAATCTGTGCACGACTCTCGGCAGAGAGCGCACCATAAGCCTCGCGCAGCGCAAGCAGACATTTCGCCTGATAGGCAAATGGCGGTTGCTGCCATTTCCGGCCATCGATTTCGGCCTCTACATTGTCGCCACCGGATTGGACGGCTTCGGCATTGGCAATCAGAAAGGGCGCATAGGTCCGGCCGATTTCCGACAGCAGGACCTGAAGCGAGCCAAGCTGGTCGCTCGCCAACCAATCACCATGTTTGTGCCCGGAGAGATCCTCCATCCGGTCCACCCACGCGCGCACTCTTTGCGCATATCTGTTGGTCAGCGCCATCGATGTCGGTTCGACCTGGGTGAGCTGGGTCAATTGGCCATGGAGCGCGAAGTCGCAGGCAGAGGGCCGGCTTCCCAGAATGAAGCCCTGCTCCCGGATCAGACGGTCGAGGATACCCAGCAACCGGACGTAGCTGTCCTCGATGGTTTTCGCCGTAATCTCGTTCGATCCGACAACGTAGAGCCGGTCAATTTGTCGCTTGGCGAATTGCGCCGCCATCGCGCTGGCCTGTTCGTCCGGCAGATTGGGATTGGCCCAGTGGATCAGCAGCGGCGCGACATGGTCGGCATCCGCCTGAAACGCCCAGCGGAAGTGAAACATCGCCTTGGTCAGCCATTCGTCGGCATAATCCTCGATCAGCAGGTCAAGAAAGCGCAGCGCTTCATTCTTGGGAATGACAGAACGCCCGTTATAGTCCTGTTCCAACCGCCGGATGATCGGCGTGCTATCCACCACAGCTTCCACATCGCCATAAC
>JBALUX010000031.1:0-22982 GCA_036963725.1 Parasphingorhabdus sp.
GATCGCAACCCGCTGCGCCTGACCTCCAGACAGGCTGGCTGGCATACGAGTCAGGAAATCTTTCGCTAGATCGACATCGTACAGGGCTTGCTGCGCCATCTCGTTGCGTTCGGCCTTTGTCAGGTCGAGCCGCAAGTTGCGTAAAGGCTCGGTCACGATATCGCTGACTCGCCATTGCGGATCGAGACTGGCGACCGGATCCTGAAATACCGGCTGGATCGACCGGCGCATTTCCAGACCGCGCTTGCGGCGCTCGGGCAGCAGCGCGCCCTGCCACAGGATTTCACCCGCGGTCACCGGGCCGATACCGGCAATAGCGCGCCCCAGTGTCGACTTTCCGGAACCGGAGCCGCCGACGAGGGCGAGGGACTCTCCCTGTCTTATCATGATGTTGGCGTTGACCACGGCGCGGACATTCCCCCGACGCCAGCCGGGACGTGGAAATTCGACGCCGACGTCTCTGGTTTCGAGCAACAGATCGCCAGGCTGACCGAGCTTCGGTGCCGGCTCATCCAGACGCGGCGTGGCGGCGATCAGACGCCTCGTATAATCTTCCGCAGGATTGGCAATGACGGTGCCAGTCGGTCCCGTCTCTACCACCCTGCCCTTCTCCATCACCACCAGTTGGTCGGCATGGCCTTCGACCGAGGCCAGATCATGGCTGACCAGCAGCATCCCCAGCCCCTGTTCGGCGCGCAATTCATCGAGCAGGTCCATGATCTCGGCGCGTAACGATGCGTCCAATGCGCTGGTCGGTTCGTCAGCGATCAACAATTTGGGGTCATGGGCGATAGCAGCGGCAATCATCACCCGCTGGCGTTCGCCACCGGACAATCGATGCGGGAATTGATCGAGCCGCTCGTCGGGCCGGGAAAGGCCAACGCGCTCCAGCTTTTGTGCCAGCTCCCGGCGCGATGGCCGCGCTGATCCGGCTTGCATCGTTGCTTCCTGCAGTTGCGCGCCTACTGTCAGATGCGGCGTCAGCGCGGTCAACGGCTGCTGGAACACAAATCCGGTCAGTCTGCGGCGAACATCGCGCAGGTGAGCGGTATTGGCGGTTCCGAGGTCGGTACCATCCAGCTTGATCGAACCGGAGGCTGTGCCCGGCGTTAGCCCGAACGGCGTCAGGCAGGTCAGACTTTTTCCGGAACCGGACGCGCCGATGATCGCCGTACACTGCCCCGCTTCGACGGTCAGGCTGACATCCTCGACCAGCCGCTTGCCGGCGATATCCACCGCGAGATTGCGCATTTCATACAGGCTCACGAGAAGCGGTCCCGCAAGCGTTCGCCTTCAATCGTCAGGCAGACCAATATCAGCACGAGCAGGCCACCGGGCAGCAGCAAGCCGAGCGGCGCCATGTCCATGTCGTCCGCCCCTTCCTTGACCAGGATACCGAGCGAGGTCAGCGGCTCCTGCACGCCCAGTCCGAGAAAGGAGAGGAAGCTCTCGACCATCACCACCTGCGGCACGGTCAGCATCAGATAGGCCAGCGCGACGCCCGCGATATTCGGTAATATATGGCGCATCATAATCGTGATGGAGGGCGTTCCCGCGGCCTCGGCGGCCAAGATAAAGGGCCGCTGTTTCAGCGCCATCACCTGCCCGCGAACCACCCGCGCCATGGTCAGCCATTCGACCAGCCCGATTCCGACGAAGACCAGCAGGATCGATCGCCCGAAGACCACCATCAGCAGGATGACGATGAACATAAACGGCAAGGCATAGAGACCGTCGACAATCCGCATCATCGCCTCGTCAACCCGGCCGCCGATCCAGCCCGCAGTTGCGCCCCAGGCAATGCCAACGATCAAAGACACCAGCGCGGCGGCAATCGCGACCATCAGCGTGATCCGAGTGCCCGCGGCCAGCCGTGCCAGCCGGTCGCGGCCGATTTCGTCGGTCCCGAATATGTGCGATGCGCTGAACGCCGGCTCGCGGACGGCATCCCAGTCGATCTGGTCATAGCTCCACGGGAGAAGAAACGGCAGCAACAGCGCCAGCGTCACAGTCACTAAAACAATCATAAGCGGGAAATGGCGTTTCAGCACTGCGTCAACCCTCCCGCATTCTGGGATCGAGCCAGCCATAAATCAGGTCGGCAAACAGGTTGAAGAGGATGATCAGCGCGGCGTAAAGCGTGACCACGCCGAGCACGAGCGGATAGTCACGGTTGAGCGCGCCCTGGACAAAATAGCGCCCCAGGCCCGGCAGACCGAAGACAGTTTCGACCACCACCGCACCGGTTAACAGCCCAGCCGCTGCTGGCCCCAGATAGCTCGCCACCGGAACGAGGGCTGGCCGCAGGCCATGTTTGAACAGGATTTTGGTTTCGGGAAGGCCGCGCGCCCGCGCGGTCCGGATATGATCCTGCTTGAGCACGCTTGCCAGTCCGGCGCGCGTCAGCTTGGCAATCGCTCCCGACACGGGCAGCGCCAGTGCGACAACGGGCATGATCAGCCAGGCACCGCCTGCACCGGTTCCGGAGACTGGCAGCAAGCCGAGCCACAGACCGAAAAACAGCGCCAACGCGGGTCCGGTAACAAAAGTCGGCAGCGCGGTCGCAACTGTCGCCAGCATCATGATGGTCTTGTCCGCCGCTTTTCCCGCTTGCACGGCGGCAAACAGGCCGGCCGTCACTCCGATCATCAGCGCCAGCAAAATCGCCAACCCGCCCAGCGTGAGAGAAATCGGCAGGCCCTGCGCAATCAGTTCCGATACGGTGAAATCACGGTAAACCAGAGATGGGCCGAAATCTCCCTGCACCAGTCGCGACACATAGAGCCACGCCTGTTCCCACAGTGGCCGGTCAAGGCCATAAGCCTGTTGCAAGGCCGCCTGCGTCGCCGGATCCAGCGGCCGTTCCCCGTCAAACGGTCCGCCGGGCGCCAGTCGCATCAGGAAGAAAGACGCCAATATGATCACCAGCAGCGTCGGAATGGCCGTCATCAGCCGCCGGGTGATCAGGGCAAGCACCTGCCGCTAGAGCTCCATCTCCGCAAAACAGCTGCGCACTTCTTGCACAAACAGCTCCGGTACTTCCATCGCGGCGAAATGGCCGCCTTTTTCCGGCTCGCCCCAGTGGCGCAGATTCTTGAACCGCTGCTCCGCCCATCGGCGCGAGGGGGTGATGATTTCGTTGGGGAAGATGCTGCAGCCGGACGGTATGTTGACCGGATCGACATTGGGCGCGCCGAAGCTTTCGCGGTACAGCCGCGCCGAGGAAGCGCCGGCGTTGTTGAGCCAGTAGATCATCACATTGTCGAGCAAATGGTCACAGTCGAAATTTTCATCCGGGGCCTTGGCATCGTCGGCCCAGCCCTGGAATTTCTCCATGATCCAGGCCATTTGCCCGACCGGAGAATCGGCCAGACCATAGCCCAAAGTCTGCGGCCGGGTCCGCTGGATTTCCGCATAGCCGGCGCCCTGCTCCTGATAGACAGCAAAATGAACCAGCGCCGCCTGCTCTTCCGGCGTCGGGTTGGTCATGATCTCTTCGGAAGGCTGGCCGACGACGACCAGATTGACATGGATGCCAGCACAATGGCCGAGATTTTGCGCACCGATAACCGAAGTCACCATACCGCCCCAGTCGCCGCCTTGCGCGAAATAGCGGTCATAGCCGAGCCGGGTCATCAGCGTATCCCACGCCTTGGCTATTTTCTCCAGGCCCCAACCGGTCGTGGTCGGTTTGCCGGAAAATCCATATCCGGGCAGCGACGGTACAACGAGATGATAAGCGTCCTTCGCCTCGCCGCCATAGGCGACCGGATCGGTCAGCGGGCCGATTACATCCATGAATTCGACGATCGAGCCCGGCCAGCCGTGGGTCATCAGCAACGGACGTGCGTCCGCTTCCGGCGAGCGGATATGCATGAAGTGGATATCCACGCCGTCAATCTCGGTCAGATGATGACTATATTGGTTGAGCGCGTCCTCGCAGCGCCGCCAGTCATAGCTGGTCCGCCAATGTTCGACGATGGTTTTGACATAGTCCAGCGGAATGCCTTGCGACCAGTCGTCAACCGGCTCGGGATCAGGCCAGCGCACATGGCGCAACCTTATGTCGAGATCATCCAGTGCAGTCTTCGTGATATCGATTTCAAAGTCTCTGATTATCTCGCTCACAAACTATCCTCTTCCTGTTCGCTCGCCCTGACCCTTACGCCGGACGAATTCTCGATCTTTGTTCTAGTCCGAAAACCCGAAATTGAAAGCAGTCTGCCTATATTGTCGGGACCGGCACTTCGCCGGAATAGTCATAAAAGCCCTTGCCGGTCTTGCGGCCGAGCCAGCCGGCTTCGACATATTTCGTCAGGATCGGCGCAGGACGATATTTCGGATCGCCGAAGTCGTTCTGCAATACGCGCAGGATTTCCAGCAACGTATCGAGTCCGATCAGATCGGCCAGCGTGATCGGCCCCATCGGGTGGCCGAGGCCAAGCTGCACGCCGCGATCAATATCTTCCATCGACGCCGTGCCTTCACCCAATGCGAAGAAAGCTTCGTTGAGCATCGGCAGCAGGATGCGGTTGACGACGAAACAGGGTGAATCTTTCGCCATAACCGGGCTCTTGCCAACGGCTTTGGCAAAATCGCTCGCCATGGTGGCGGTCTGGTCGCTGGTCGCCAGCCCGCGAATGACTTCAACCAGCCCCATCAGCGGCACCGGATTGAAAAAATGCACGCCGACAAAGCGCGACGGATCTTTCACCGACTGCGCCAGCCGGGTGATCGAGATTGACGAGGTATTGCTCGCGAGAATTGCCTGATGGCCAAGAACCTCGGACGCCGCCGCGAAAATCTGGCGCTTGATTTCTTCGCGCTCGGTGGCGGCCTCGATGATGATATCGGCATTGGCCATCGGGTCGAGCTGCACGATCGGTTCGATCCGGCCCAATGCGGTTTCCGCCGCCTGCTGCTCGATCTTTTCCTTTTCGACCAGCCGCGCCAGTTGCTTGGCAATACCGGCCTTGCTGCGTTCGGCAATTTCCATGCTGACATCCGAAAGATAGACATGATAGCCTGCCTGAGCGGAAACCTGAGCGATGCCGGCACCCATTTGCCCTGATCCGATAATGCCAATTGCTTTCATTTCATGCCTTTCGAGCTGTTCTATGTGTTTGAACAATCCACTAGCGATTGTCGATCAAACTGGCTAGATTGCAATTATGTCCCCTATCAATTTCATAGCCGGAATATTCGCGTTAATCACCGCCAGCGGTGCGCTATCGGCCCCGCAGCTGGGGGAAATCCATACTTTCAGGGACTGGACCGTGGGCTGCGACAACGGTGGAAATTGTCAGGCCATCTCGCTAGTCCCGGATGGCGGTTTTGATGGCTGGGACGGACCGGTGTCGATCGTACGGACCGCTGGCAGTGATGATATTTTCAAGATCCGCGTCCTGTTTCAGACCCAGGATATCGACCGCTACAGGATGAATATTGACGGCATGCTGGTGGATACCGGGCCGATTGTTCAGGGCAGCTATCCGATAGAGATTGTCGGCAAAGACGCCGAAAAGGTGGCAAAAGCCATCATCAAGGGCAAACATCTGGTCATAGAGGGGCCGGGCGGTGAGAATATCACCCAGATTTCTCTGGCCGGTTCATCCGCCGCCTTGCGCTATATCGACGAGAAACAGCTGCGCGCCGGAACCGATACGGCGCTGGTCGCAACAGGATCGCGCGCTTTTCAGCCCGCGAATATCGAAATTCCGACGATCATGATCGACCGGTGGGAAGCCGCCAAGCTGGCCCCGGAAACCGGTGATATCGTCGCCCTGGTCGAAGAGTCCAGATGCAAGGACGAGCGCTATGGTCTGGTCGAGGATCAAGTTTTTCCGCTCGGCAAACGGGATAATATATTCCGGGCGCTGGTGCTGATTTCCTGCGGCTCGGGTGCCTATAATTTTTCCAGCGCGCCCTATATCGGCGAATATGTCGAGAATGAACGCGCCACCAGCGGCTGGACTTTTGCTCCCGCCAAATTCGACCGCCAGCCGAGCTGGGGCGGCGAAGGCAGTGATCCCTTGCTGGTCAACGCAAGCTGGGACGAACAGGACCAGACAATGAGCAGCTATGGCAAGGGCCGCGGCCTGGGGGATTGCGGCAGCGCAGAAAATTATATCTGGGACGGGGACATGTTCCGCATGGTTGATGCCAGCGCGATGCCCGAGTGCCGGGGTGCCTATGAATGGATCACCATCTGGCGAGCCCAATATCGCAAGCTGGCAAAGGCTACCGCACCAGCAAAATAGGCGTCAGGGCGCGTATTTGAGCGGGTGCGCTTCTACCAGCATCAGCGTGAAATAATCCCGCTCGTCGCTCCACTCGTGCAACGGCGTCCAGCCGCCGGCCCGCAACATAAGCCGGGCATCGCGCAAGCCATATTTGTGGCTGTTCTCGATGTGGATTTTCTGGCCTTCGGCCATTTCATGGATATGCCCGTCGATTGAAAAGCGGACATCGGCCTGCGCTTCAAGATAGATTTCCACCCTTGCGTAAAGGTCGTTCCAGACAGCGACATGCCGGAATTGGTCGCATGGAATATCACCGTCCAGTTCGCGGTTGATCCGGTGCAGCAGATTGAGCGAGAATTGCGCCGTCACGCCAGCCGCATCGTCATAAGCGTCAACCAGTGTCTGAATGTCCTTGATCCGGTCAAATCCGATCAGGAGCTGAGCGTCCTCGCCCAGGGTCTCCCGCATGAAGCGCAGCAGATCGACCGAGGTACGCGCGATCATATTGCCAATCGTCGAGCCAGGGAAAAATCCGAGCTTCGGCATGTTGGCAACAGCTTCGGGCAGCGCCACGCGGGTCATGAAATCCGCTTCGACCGGATATATCGGCAGGTCAGGAAATTCTTCCTGAAGTAACGATGCGCTATGCTCGAGAAACTCGCCTGATATATCGATCGGCACATAAGCCGCCGGATCAATGGCCTTCAACAGATGCGGGGTCTTGACCGAACTGCCGGAGCCGAATTCGATCACCGCCCGCCCTGTCCCCACGGATGCCGCGAAAGCGGAGCCGTTCGCCTTGAGGAGTTCTGTTTCCGTGCGGGTTGGATAATATTCCGGAAGCCCGGTAATCTCCTCGAACAATTCCGATCCACGCCGGTCATAAAGCCAGCGCGCCGGGATTGCATAAGTCTGTTTGTCAAAACAGCGCCTGACGTCCTTGCGGAAAGTATGATCGACGAGGGAAGTGGTCATGTCCATGGGGTCGTCCTTTGCGTCAAAGGTCTTTGGCGAGCCGCAGTCCACAGAACTGCCAGCGCTGGTGAGGATAAAAGAAATTGCGGTAACTGGGACGGATATGGTTCGGCGGCGTAGCGATGCTACCGCCTTTCAGAACAGACTGCCCGGACATGAACTTGCCATTATATTCCCCGACAGCGCCGTCGGCAGGCTTGAAACCGGGATAAGGCAGATAGGCACTGCCGGTCCATTCCCAAACAGCACCGCTATTGGGCAGGCCATCGTTCGCGGCGACTTCCCATTCGGTTTCAGTAGGGAGGCGGGCGCCGGCCCATGTTGCATAGGCATCGGCTTCGTAGTGGCTGATATGTTTGACGGGCGCCGCCAGATCGAGACTTTGATTGCCGGTCAGTCCAAACTCGGCCCAGTCGCCGGCCGATGTGCGATTCCAATATAAAGGCGCTTCAATTGCCTGCTCCTGCATCCAGGTCCAACCGTCGGACAGCCAGTGGCGGGCATCGCGATAGCCGCCATCCTCGATGAACGCGAGCCACTCGCCGTTTGTCACCGGACGATTGGCGATAGCATGGGGGTGGAGCAGCACCTCGTGGCGCGGGCCTTCGCAATCAAAGGCGAAGCCCCGCCCTGCATGGCCGATCTGCTGGATGCCGGTCTTGCCTTCGATCCATTGCAGCGCTGCGGGTTCAGCGGCGCGAACTGGCGCTTCGTCAGAATAAGCAGGCTTCAGCGGGTTGCGCGAAAACAGATGGAGAATATCCGTCAGCAGCAATTCCTGATGCTGCTGTTCGTGATTCAAACCGAGTTCGACCAGATCGAGCAATTCTTCGGAGAAACCCTCGATTGCATCCGCCATCGCCTTGTCGACATGGGTGCGATAATCGATCACTTCCGCCAGCGACGGACGAGTCAACAAGCCTCGTTCGGGCCGCGCGTGCCTAGCCCCTTCCGCTTCATAATAGCTGTTGAACAAATAGGGGTAAGCCTCGTCAAACAGCTCGTAACCGGCGACATGATCGCGCAGCAGAAAGGTCTCAAAAAACCAGCTGATATGGGCCAGATGCCATTTTGTAGGGGATGCATCATCCATCGATTGCGCGGTCGCATCGGCATCACTCAGACCGTCAGCAAGGTCGACCGAATGGCGCCTGACATCCCGGTAGCGATCCAGCAGCGCGCTCGATCGGGAAATATTTTCGGCGTCGAGCGAAGGCGGGAACGGGCGTTGCGGTTGGCTTGCGATCAATCCTACTCCGGTGGAAGCTCCTGTTCTTGCCAGAACATAGAGCGAACGATGATTAGGTCAACAACGCATATTTGCGTCAGTTGGTTGCAAATATTCGCAAGGCGTTGCGCTTTTGCGCTAGCGCGATGCGCCCGGCACCCACAAAATGTCATCCTTGCCGCCATTATTCAGCGCCCGTCCGAGCACGAATAGATAGTCCGAGAGACGATTGATATAGGCCAGCGCCTGCGGGTTGATGGACATGTCTCTGCCAGCAGCGACACATGTGCGTTCGGTTCGCCGGGCAACGGCGCGGACCAGATGAATGGCTGCAGCGGCTTTCGTGCCGCCAGGCAGGATGAAACTTGTCAGTGGATCCAGCTCGGCCGTGGCCGCATCGATTGCTTTTTCGAGCCGTTCGACCTGCGACGGCACAACCCGGAGCACCATTTCTGATGGAGCAAAATCATCCCCATCAGCTGCCGGTGTTGCCAGATCCGCACCCAGATCAAACAGGTCATTCTGGATGATACGCAATGTCTGGACCAGCGCCGCGTCGGTGATTTCGCAAATCGCTACACCCAGCACACTGTTCAATTCATCGACATCGCCAATCGCCGCCATGCGCGGGTCATTTTTGGCAATCCGCGATCCGTCGACAAGTCCGGTGGTGCCGTCATCGCCGGTTTTCGTGTAGATTTTATTGAGCTTTACCATCGGGAAAGCGGCCTAGCTCTGGCCACCCGCCACTGCCAGCAATATCACCACCAGTATGATCGCAATCGCCTGATATTTGACGCGGGCAAACATCATCTCGTTCTGCTTTTTGTGCGACGCGGTAATGCCGTCGGCGTCAACGTCGCCCGGTTCCATATTGGCAAAGGCAATCAGCCCGCGCACGAGTGCATAAAGGACAGCGCCTGCGGCTGCGATGATCATCAATATCAAAATATAGCTCATATATTCACCTTAAGCCTACGAAAGGGAGATTCCAACAGGGAAGATTCCCGCTCTGAGTTCCTGCACTAGCGCATATCCGTCTTCGCCCGCAGTTCGCAATACGGACAAAGAGGCAGAACCCCGGCTTTTCGACAGCTTTCCACCATTTTCATCGAGCAGAAGCGGATGATGAAAATAGATAGGGGTCGGCAAATCTAGCAGCGCCTGCAGCAAACGATGGATTCCGGTCGAAGCATATAGATCGTCGCCGCGTACAACATGGCTGATCCCATCCCGGGCATCGTCGAGCGTCACGGCAAGATGATAAGCAACCGGTGTGTCCTTTGGCACAAGGATAACATCGCCGAGTCGTTCCGGATCGCACGATTGCGCGCCGTGCCGTTCATCCATCCATTGCAGCGGCCCAGTGATCGCGGCCGCTTTCGCCACATCAATCCGCCAGCTATGCGGTTCTGTGGCCGCCCGTTTCTTCGCCAGTTCCGGGTCCAGATGCCGGCACGTCCCCGCATAGATCGGACCATCCGGCCCTTCCGGCTGCGGGCCGTCCTGCTGCAGCTGCCGCATGTCCGATCGTGTACAAAAGCAGGGATATAACAGGCCCATGGCCTTTAGCCGGTCGGCAGCAGCGGCATAGCTATCCAGCCGTTCAGACTGGAAAATCACGTCCCCGTCCCAGTCCAGACCCAGCCAGCGCAGGTCGTCCAATATGGCAGTGACGAATTCGGGACGGCTGCGGCCGCTGTCGATATCCTCGATCCGGAGCAGGAACCGGCCACCGCGTGCCCGGGCGAAGTCATGCGCCACCATCGCGGCATAGGCGTGGCCCAAATGCAACAATCCGTTGGGGCTAGGGGCAAAGCGCACCACAATATCTGGGTTTAAATGCCTACTTGACGTCATAAGCCGGATATTGTTCTTTGTGTAACAGTCATGTCACGTTCTTAGGCATAAAGAGCAGACAGTAAAGGACAAGGGAGACAGACGCTTATGTATCACCCCGACCTGCAAAGGCATCCGGAAAGCTGCCCCTCGCTCGTCCTCAACGCAGACTATACGCCTCTGTCTTATTATCCGCTCAGCCTGTGGCCCTGGCAAACCGCAATCAAAGCCGTATTTCTTGACCGGGTCGATATTATTTCCAGCTATGAGCGCGAAGTGCACAGCCCCAATCTCGACATGAAAATCCCGTCGGTGATTGCGCTGAAAAAATATATCAAGCCTTCCGAATATCCGGCCTTCACCCGCTTCAACCTGTTTCTGCGCGACAAGTTCGAGTGCCAATATTGCGGATCACCCGACCAGCTTACCTTTGATCATGTCATCCCCCGCCGGCAAAAGGGTCGGACAACTTGGGAAAATGTCGCCACCGCCTGTCTGCCCTGCAATCTCAAGAAAGGCGGCCGGACGCCCAAGGAAGCGCATATGCAGCTGGCAAATCGGCCGATCAAGCCGACCAGCTGGCATTTACAGGAACATGGCCGGGCGTTCCCGCCCAATTTCCTGCACGATACGTGGCATGACTGGTTATATTGGGATATCGAGCTGGAAAGTTAGGCTGTCTCAGCCCTGATGACCTGAAATCAGACGTAGCGCATCGGCAGTTTTTGCGTATCTTTGCGTTTTTGCGCTTTATCCAGCATATTTTCGACGACCACGACCAGTTCGTCGGGGTCAAACGGCTTTTTCAGATAATCCGTCGCACCCGCCTCCAGCGCAATACGTTCATCGATGGCGGAAGATCTTCCGGTCAGCATCAGCACCGGCGTAGCGAACAGCTCGTGATGGTTGCGAATACGGCGAACGACCTCGACTCCGCCCATTCCCGGCATGCCGCAATCCAATATGATCAGATCGGGGTTCTTCGCCTTGGCAACCTTGAGCGCAGTTATGCCGTCGCCGATCACGCCAACGGCATGCCCCGCATCCATCAGCGTATCACGAACGATCTCGGCGACCAGTTCGTCATCCTCGGCATAAATAATTCGCGCCATTAAAAATCTCCTTGACCGGACAATTTAGCGGAAACTGGTTAATTTTTTTTCCTATCCCTCAAGGACAAGAATCACGCAGCATTGCACAGCGCGCTAACCAGTTCGTTCAGCTTGTTTTTATCCATATTTCCGCTCGACGAGCACACTTGCTGATCCAGTTCGGCGGCTGCGCGGCCGAAATCTTCGTCGCCGAAAAACCCGGCGGAGCCCGCCAATTTATGCGCGATTTCGGTTAACTGTTCCAGGTCCGCCTGATCGAATTTATTCTCCGCCATTAACCTTGATATTTCCAGCATCGCGAGCCGCTTCCGTTCTGCGTAGAGCGTCTTCGGATCCACTTTCGGTTCCGCGCTGCGGCTCCACTCCGCCGACAGGATGCTATGACCATTGACCGGTATGGTGGCATATCGGATTACGGCTGCATGAAGATCGCGGGTGCGAACGGGTTTTGACAGCACAGCCTGCATCCCCGCATCCAGATTTTTCTGAACGTCTTCGGCAAACACATTCGCGGTCAGCGCCAATATCGGCAGCTGGTGAGCATCAACGCCATTATCCCGGATTTTTTGCGTTGCTTCAATTCCTCCAAGAACGGGCATGCGATTGTCCATCAATACCAGATTATAGGGATCGTCGGTCAGATCGCAGGACAGCGCCATCTCCGCCGCCTGTTTGCCATTTTCTGCATAGTCGGTGCGCGCGCCAAGACCGGACAATATTTCCCCGATCACCTGGCGATTGATATCGACGTCATCGGCTACCAATATGTGATAGCAGTGGGCAAATTTCTCTGCAGGCACTGCTGGAGCCAGCGCCTTGCGATCAGCCTCCGTCGCTTCCACAGCGTGGCCGGGCAGTAGCAATGTCACCGTCGTTCCTTCGCCAGGCTCGCTTTCCAGCAGCAATTCACCACCGAGCAAACCCGCGAGTTTCTGGCTGATCGCCAGGCCAAGGCCGGTGCCGCCATATTTATGCGATGTTTCGATGTCCGCCTGCTCGAATTCATCGAACACCCGTGCCAGCCGATCGGCGGCAATACCGATGCCGGTATCGCTGACCGTGATTTGCATTATATGCTGATCATGGCGGACCAGAGCCTGCGCGCTGATCCGGACGGTTCCGTGCTCGGTAAATTTCACGGCGTTGCCGAGCAGATTCAACAATATCTGCCGGATGCGAAGCCTGTCGGAATGAATGAATAATTCCGTATCGATATCCAGTTCCGCTTCGATCGTCAGATTCTTGGCCTCCGCCGCAGCGGCGACAAGCGACACACATTCCGAGACACAATCCGCGATCCCGACCGGCGAACCGACAATGTCGAGATGGCCGGCATCGATTTTTGAAATATCGAGAATATCATTGAGCAGATAGAGAAGGCTGTCGGAAGAGGCCCGGATCGTTTCCACGTGTCGGCGTTGTCTGTCATCGAGATAGCTTTGCGAGAGCATCTCGGCAAATCCGATAATCCCGTTCATCGGTGTACGGATCTCGTGGCTCATATTGGCGAGGAACTGGGCCTTGCTCGCCGTCGCCTCTTCCGCCGCGACTTTTGCCTTTTGCAGCTTGAGCGCGTCATTCTTGCGGCCTTCGAGGACGGTCGCGATTGGCAATGTCGAAAAGGTGACAACAACAATCAGCGCCTGTAAAAACAGGATGCGCATATGTTCACTGGTATCGATCAGGGCAATCGGTCCGAAGTCATGCATGGTCAGGAAGGTCGCGACGAAGGTGAAAATGAAAATGGCCAGTGCAGCCCCGGCTATGCCGCCGCGGAAAGCGGACCATGCCAGCACCGGAAAAATCAGGAAGGTTATCGGAAGCAGTTGCAGAAAGATAATCGTCGAAGCCAGCGCCGCGATCACCGCCACGAATATCAGGTCCCGGTATAGCTTGCGGTAAAGGGACTTGCCGCCGTCTTTCGCAAAAATATAGATTAGCGGGACAATCGTGATGAGACCGATAACATGCGCCGGAAAGTAGATCGACCAGCTGAACGTATATTCTGCCGGTGTCGCCGCCACAAACAGGGATGCAAGCGAAGCGGACAGTGCGCAGGGTATCAAGGCTCCGAAAACCGCAAGTTGCGCCAGCCATGTCCGGTTGATCTGCATCCTCCGGTCTTTCTGCACATGATGAAGCAGGCTGGCTCCAACCAGCACTTCCAGCATGTTGCACAATGCCAGCAACACCGCCGTCCCGACTCCATCTCCGATAACAAGATTTGCACCGACATTGGCGATCAGTGTCGACCCGAGCAGGACCGGCCATTGCCGAGGCCGCGTGAGCAACAGAGCCGATAATATGATCGCATTGGCCGACCAGATTGAGGCCAGTCTGCCGCCATCCTGCGTCACCAGAAGGCCCGACATCGCGATGACAAAATACGCGACAGCAACCAGCAAGGCGATGCGGCTAGGGCTGTGACCGGCAAAAAGTCGGTGAATAGTCGGCATTGCTGGGCGCTTTCGATGAACGATCGCAGTCTATCCGCCAATGCTTGCGTTCAGATTAACTGCTCCGTTAAGTTGCTAGCGGCTCGCCAGAAGCAATGTCGTAGCATCTCAGTCGCGGATGCCGAGGAACCGGAACGTTTGCCCCAGGCTGTTGAAAATTCCGTGCGCGAAAACCAGCGGCATGATATTTTTGCGTCCGAACCAAAGGTAAAGCATCGCAAAGGCAAAGCCACCCGCGCCGGTGATCAGGGCACCGTACATGCCCTGATAATAATAATGACGATATCCGAAGAAGATCGAGGAGAACAGGGCGGCCACAATATCGGCTTTCCATCCGCCGCCAAGGGCGGTGCTGGTCCGGTCAATGACAAAAGCACGGAACAACAGTTCCTCGAAAAAGGAACCATGGGTCCAGACCAGCAGCATGATTCCGAGATAGGCCGCGAGATTGCCTTCAATATGGGCAAACCGGATGCCCGTGCCGACATCTTGAAAAAATGCACCCGCGAACAGTTGCATCAGCTGGGTTGCGGCTATGAAAGCGGCCATTGTAAGCAGCGTCAGGCCGATGGTCTTCCACCAGTTCTCGGGCCAGCGAAACCCCAGGCCTTTCCATCCCAGCCCTCTCCGCCGCAATATCATGGTCGCAACCAGCATCGCCGAGAATGTGGATGCCGGACCCGCATAGAGATAGCTGAACGGCAAGACCGACTGCTTGACGATGACCAGCACTGCCAGAATTATCAGCAGGTCTGCCAGCGCCCCACCGTCAAATATCTTTGCCTGTCTTGTCAAAATGGGTTCAGAATGCGAACTGCCTGACATATAAACCTAATCCTAGTCACGGTGTATTATATTGATATAACACTGGTTATTATTATCGCAACCATGCAGAATTTCTTGACCGTAACGACGGTGCAGTGCAGCATATCGGCATGACCCAGCCCCTTACCGTAAGCCAGAACCCTGACATTAAATATCTCGGCAAATTGCTGGGCGATGTAATTCGCTCCTATGGCGGGGAGGAGCTGTACCGGCGCACCGAATATATCCGCTCGACCAGCGTCGATCGCCATCGCGGACTGGCCGATGCGGATGCGATTGATCCGGGGCTCGACGCACTGTCACTCGACGAGACGCTTGCCTTTGTCCGCGGTTTCATGCTGTTTTCCTTGCTCGCCAATCTCGCCGAGGATCGCCAGGGCGTCGCCGCTGAAAAAGGCGCCACCGTGGTCGAGGCCATTGAATTGCTGGCCAGCGAGGGCGTCGACCGGGACGCGATCCTGAAGCTGCTCGATGACGCGCTGATTGCGCCTGTGCTCACCGCCCATCCGACCGAGGTGCGGCGCAAGAGTATCATCGACCATAAATCCCGGATTGCCGAACTTCTGCTGATGAAGGACGAGGGCGAGTCCGAAACCCCGCAGGGCGACATGCTGGACGCCGCGATCCTGCGCCAGATCGCTCTGCTCTGGCAGACCCGTCCGCTGCGCCGCGAGCGGCTGTTCGTCACCGACGAAGTCCAGATTTCGCAAAGCTATATGAAGGATGTGTTCCTTCCCGTCCTGCCCCGGCTCTATGCGAAATGGGAACGGACCCTGGGCGCGCGCCTGCCGAGCTTCCTGAAACTCAACAGCTGGATCGGCGGCGACCGGGACGGCAACCCTTTCGTCGACGCGGGCGCGATGGAAGAAGCCCTGTCGCGCGCGGCCGAAACCGTCATCGGCTATTATCTGATGTGCGTGCACACATTGGGCGCAGAGCTGTCCATTTCTACCGAACTCGCCAAAGTGCCCGATGCGGTCATCGCGCTGGCCGAAGCCAGTGGCGACGATTCGCTCAGCCGCAAGGACGAGCCCTATCGTCGTGCTTTGTCCGGCATCTATGCCAAATTGTCGGCAACCCATCTCAAGCTTTGCGGCCACGTGCCCGGCCGCGCGTCAACCATTACCGCCGAGGCCTATGACAATCCGCAGCAATTGCGGGAGGAACTGGTCATTCTTGCCCAAGGCCTCAAGTCGGCCGGCAAGGGTGTTTTCGCAACTTCGGGGGCGCTGGGCCGCCTGATCCGGACGGTCGAACTATTCGGCTTCCATCTCGCGACCCTCGATATGCGCCAGAACAGCAAGGTTCACGAACGCGTCATCGCCGAGCTGCTGAAACAGGCGGGCGTCGAAGATGACTATCTGGCGCTGGACGAGGCTGCACGGGTCAAGCGACTCCGCGCCGAGCTGGCCAATAACCGGCCGCTGGCCAGCCCGTGGATCACCTATAGCGACGAGACCGCGAAGGAACTGTCGATCATCCGCGCCGCCGCCGAAGCGCACCGGAAATATGGCCCCGAGGTCATCACCAATTATAATATCAGCAACGGCGAGAGCGTTTCCGATATATTGGAAGTCTATGTCCTGTTGATGGAAACGGGCCTCTATCACGCGCCGACCGAGGACAATGCATCGCCGTCCTGCCCGGTCATGGCGGTGCCGCTATTCGAGACGGTCGCCGATCTCGAAAATGCGCCCGAGGTGATGACCGATTTCTTCGCCCTTCCGGAAATGCACGCGCTGGCAAAGGGCCGCGGTCATCAGGAAGTGATGATCGGCTATTCGGACAGCAACAAGGATGGCGGTTATCTGACTTCGACCTGGAGCCTGTTCAAGGCGAGCGATGCCCTGACCCCGATATTTGCCGATGCCGGTGTCAAAATGCAGCTGTTCCATGGGCGCGGCGGCGCCGTGGGTCGCGGTGGCGGCTCGGCCTTTGGTGCGATCAAGGCGCAGCCCAAGGGCACCGTCGCCGGCCGCATCCGGATCACCGAACAGGGCGAAGTGATCGCCGCGAAATATGGCACGGCAGATGTCGCGGAAGCCAATCTGGAAGCGATGACCTCGGCGGTGCTGATCAATTCGCTGGAGCCGGACCGGACCGACAGCAAGGTGCTGGCAGATCATGCAGAAGCAATGGACCAAATCTCGCAAGTCGCATTCACCGAATATCGTGATCTGGTCTATGGCGACGACAGCTTCCGGACCTTCTTCCGGCAGATGACGCCACTGACGGAAATCGCCAAGCTCAAGATCGGTTCACGCCCCGCCAGCCGGACGAAGAGCGACAAGATCGAGGATTTGCGCGCCATTCCCTGGGTATTCAGCTGGGCACAGGCCCGCGTCATGCTGCCCGGATGGTACGGTGTCGGACAGGCGCTCACCGCGTTTGATGACAAGGCCAAGTTGAAGGATATGGCGCAAAGCTGGCCATTTTTTCAGGCGTCGCTGTCCAATATGGAAATGGTTCTCGCCAAGTCCGACATGGGCATCGCCGCCCGCTATGCCGAGCTGGTCGAGGACAAGGACATGGGCCAGGCATTTTTCGACCGGATCCGGTCCAGCTGGTACCAGACCCGCGACATATTGCTGGAAATCACCGATCAGCCGCACCTGCTGGCGAAAAGCCCGGCGCTGTTCAACAGCATCGAGTTGCGCCTGCCCTATATCGAGCCGCTCAACCATCTCCAGATCGAGCTGATGAAACGCTTGCGTGCCGGAGAAGATGACCCGCGTATCGGCGAAGGCATCCAGTTGTCGCTCAACGCTATTGCGACAGCACTGCGCAACAGCGGCTGATTTGCAGGCCCATCTGGGGCCCGCATGGACGAAATTCTGCTGTGGACCGAAAAGCGGTTTTACGAGCATTTTTGTCAGTCGCCTGCGCTGTCATCCCTGCCTAGACTTCTCCGAAATCAGGAGAGATTCATGGCTGTCGAGACCAAGCGTAGTTTTTGCCGTTTTTGCCACGCAAGTTGCGCAATGATCGTCGAGGTGGAAGACGATAAGGTGAAATCCGTGCGCGGCGACAAGCAGGATCATCTGTTCCACGGCTATACCTGCATCAAAGGCCGCCAACTGCCCGATATGCACAATCTTCCCGACCGGATGATCACGAGCAAGATTCGCCAGCCCGATGGCAGTTTCAAGGACATCCCGACCGCCGAAGCGCTCAAACTGGCGGGCGCGCAAATGAAGAAGATGGTCGAGGAACACGGGCCGCACAGCATCGCGGTCTATTGCGGCACCAACGCTTTCCAGAACAGTGCGGTGCTCGGCACATCCTATGCCTTCGCGCAGGGCATAGGCTCGCGCAACTGGTATACCAGTGTCACCGTCGACCAGCCGGCCAAGGTGTTCACCACCGCGCGCTATGGCATGTGGATGGGTGGCGGCAATGCCTTTACCGAATCCGACGTCGCAATGTTTGTCGGCAATAATCCGATTGTCTCGCATTATTCCGGCGGCATGCCGACATCATCGCCATCACGCGGCCTGCGTGATGCCAAGGAACGCGGCCTGAAGGTCATCGTCGCCGATCCGCGGGTCAGTGAAATGGGCAAGCTGGCGGATATCTATCTGCCGGTAAAACCGGGTGAAGACCCTGCCCTGCTCGCCGGTATGCTCAACGTGATCTTTGAAGAAAAGCTGTTCGACCAGAATTTCGTCGCCGCCCATGTTGATGGCGTTGCCGAGCTGGAAGCTGCCGTCAAACCGATGACGCCCGATGTCGCCGCCAAGCGCGCCGGGGTCGACAAGGATCAGCTGATCGCCGCCGCCCGCATGTTCGCTGGCGCCAACAAGGGCCGCGTTGTCACCGGCACCGGTCCGGAAATGGCCGGCAATGGCACGCTGACCGAATATCTGGTGGCGTCGCTCAACATTCTCTGCGCCCGTTTCAATCAGGAAGGCGAGCGGGTTTCCGCGCCGATGGTCTTCAATCCACTGATGGGCGGCGCGAAAAAAGCGCAAGTCGCGCCGAAAATGCCAACCTTTGGCGAAGGCTTTCCGAAATCACGCATCCGCGGCCTCGGCCATCTCGGCAAGGAAATGCCCTGCAATGTCTTGGCCGATGAAATCCTGACGCCCGGCGAGGGCCAGATCAAGGCGCTGATCTCGATCGGCGGCAATCCCGAGATCGCCTTCCCGGACCAGCAGAAGGTCCGCCGCGCGCTGGACGAATGCGAATTGTTCATTCAGGTCGATCCGTGGATGTCCGCCAGCGCCAAACGCGCCGACATGATCCTCGCGCCGAGCATGTGTCTGGAACGCGAAGACATCAACAACGTCTCCGATGCCTTCACCGAAGAAGCTTATGGCCATTATACCGAAGCGATGGTGCCCCCGCCCGGCGACACGATGGACGAATATGAAATGCTGTGGTGGCTGGCCAAACATATGGGCATCGAAATGAATTTCCCCGGCGGCCCCGTCTCAATGGCAGAATGCCCGGACAAGGCAACCGTGCTCGACCTGATTTCCCAAGGCTCGCTGCTCAAACCGAGCAAGGCCAAGGCCGATGCAGCGGCGCTGGAACGGAAGGGCGCGGCGATCACCTATGAGGAACTGCACCCCGTGGTCGGCCCGGCCGATCCCGACGCGCAGGAAAAATTCGATCTCAACGCCGGCGCCATGCCCAGCGAGCTTCTCGACTATGCCGCCAATGACCCGGTCGAAAACGGCTTCGACTTCCGCCTGATTTCGCGCCGCTCCAAGCATCGATACAACAGCAACGGCCACACTTTCCCGAAACTGGTCGAAAAAATGCCGACCAACCCGGCCTTCTTCAACCCCGCCGATTTGGCTGCAGCAGGCATTGAGGACGGCGCGATCATCGAAATCAGCTCACCGACCGCCTCGATTTTCGGTTTGGCCAAAGCCGACGACAAGGTCCGCCAGGGCGTCATCTCGATGAGCCATGCCTTCGGCGACAGCGAAGCCGGCAAAGGCGACGTGATGACCAAGGGCGGCTCGACCAACAGGCTGATCGTCGACAATGACCATCTCGATCCGATTACCGGGCAGGCGATGCAGAGCGCGATCCCGGTAAGGGTGAGCGCGGCTTAGGGCTTTATGCAGCCACTGCCGCCGTTCAGGCTGCTTGTGGCTTGAGCCCTCCATCCAGGATTGGGCCTTCTATGCCGTTGGCCAATCCGGCCAACCACAGCGCGCCGATGGCCAGATCAAGGTCCGGCGGATCAAACGGGTCGAGTCCGGAGCCGGGATAGAATGTGACCTCGCCGAATTTGGGCTCTCCCGCAATTTCGTAAAAATCGATACGGGCGAAATCGAAGTCATTGGCAATTTTTTCGGCGCTATCCAGAATTTTATCCAAATGCTTCGGAGCGGATGGAAGATCGCGATCGCCAAGCCGGGAAATCTGTTTCCATTGCCGGTCAAATAATATCCAGCGGTGGTCGGAATGCCGGTTCAGGTGGACCTGGATGAAGGCTGCCTTACCGGAAAATACGTAGATTTTATAATCAATGGGAAGCGCAGAGGCACTGCCCAGATAAGGTTCCACAATATAGGCGCGCGGAATATCGCGATACGCCCATTCGTCGAGCCAGAGCCCATAAGGCACGCGTGTCCAGTTGGCTGACCGCCGTCTCGCTGTCTCCCAGTCGCTCCGGTCACGGCAGATCATATTCTGATTACAGCCATGGCTTGCTTTCAGAATGAAGGGATAGGGCCATGAGGGCTGTTCAGGCAAGTTTCGGCCACTCCAGTAGGTCGGAATGACCCATTCGCTACCGAGGGTATTTTCCACCTGCTTCTTTACGGCGATCTTGTCCGCCATAATCGGCATCATCCGGTTGCGGTCGTGAAGCTTTCGCCACTGGACGAGTTCCGAAAAACGTTGCGGGTTCAGCAAATTCGGCACTCGACCGTGTCGCCACAGGTAGATGATATATATTCTCAAGCGGGCAGACGGGATCAGCCAGTTTGGCAGGGAGGGCAAGAGCCGCAGGTTCGCCGCTATTTTACGCATATATGGCCCTCTGCTTGCTCGCTTCTGTATCCGTGATGCCACAACATGAATCTCGATCTATCATATTTGCCAATCGACTTTAGCACATCGATCGGGTCTTTCCTGTAGCAGGAAGAGGACCGTAATCATGGCCATGACGCAAGACTATATCGATCAGATGAAACGTCTGATGGAATGGGAAGCCTCCCGCAAGGCACCGCCCGAGGATTTCCCGCGGCTACCGGATTTGCCAGCAGGTCGCTACACGTCCCAGGAATATTACGACCTGGAGCAGGAACATCTGTGGAAAAAGACATGGCTGTTTGCGGCCCATATCGATGAAGTGCCCGACCCCGGCTGCTTCATGAAATGGGAACAGATCGGCGATCCGATCATCATCGTGCACGGCATGGATGGTGAAATACGCGCTTTCTACAACACGTGCCGCCATCGCGGCGCACCGGTGGTGACCGAAGAAAAAGGCCGATCACCGCGACTGATGTGCGGCTATCACAACTGGACCTATAAAACCGACGGGTCTCTGGTCGGCGTACCGGAAAAACAGGATTTCGGACCGGATTTTGACATGTCCTGCCGCAGCCTGATCCCCGTCAAATGCGAGATGCTGGGCAATCTGATTTTCGTCAACTTTGATGAAGACGCGATGCCGCTCAAGCAGTGGCTGGGACCGGTCTGGGACGAGTGGAAAGAATTCCGTTTTGACAAGATCAGGCTGGCGTCGCGCTACTCATTCGACCTGAAGTGCAACTGGAAGGTGGCGATGGAGGCCAATATGGAGGTCTATCATGTGCCCTTCATCCATCCTGACACGGTGGCGCCTTTGGTCGACAGCAAGCGCAATGTGAATACCATCTATCCCAATGGCCACGCCCGGATGCTCGCCCCTGCCCCGGAACAGACCGACCGCGAGCATGTCCGCGCTATTGATAATCCTCCGGACTGGAAAGAGATTGAAGGCGTTGGCGAATTTGGCCGCACCTGCACGCAAAGCTACACGATGTTCCCCAACTGGGTATCGCCGCTGAGCAATTATTTTGTGCCGCCGCTGATTTTCTGGCCGACTTCACTCAACACGACGCGGATCGAGTTGGTGACCATGGCGATGGACTGGGGTGATGGCCCCGCGCCGGATCTCTGGACCGTGCCGGACGACAGTAAACCCAATGGCCGGGACATGTCGCCGATCATTCTCGAAGACACGCAATTTGGCGAAATGATCCAGAAATCGATGGAGAGCGATGGCTTCAAAAGCGTGCCGCTCAGCTATCAGGAAGCGCGCATCTACAGCTTTCACCAGACTTGCGACAAGATGATCGGCCTCAACCGGGTGCCGGAACATCTCGCGGTCGAGCAGGTGATCGGCGAGGAGTGGGTCTATCCGAATGATCCGCGCGTCGCCGAGATGGAACAGATGGAAGCAGCCGAATAGCGGCTGAAAACCGCCAGCGCCACAGGACAGCAACCGGGAGAGACTAATGGGACGCGTGCAAGACAAGATCATATTATTGACCGGTGGCGCGATGGGGCTGGGCAAGGCCGCCGCACAGCGCCTGATCGACGAAGGCGCGCGCATCATAATCACCGACCACAATCGCGCAGCCGGAGCCGCAACGGTGGCAGAGCTCGGCGCCAATGCCGAATTTCTCGAGCAGGATGTCACCGATCCGGATCGCTGGGGTGAAGTGATCGCCCATGTCGAGTCCGAATATGGCCGGCTCGACGTGCTGGTAAACAACGCCGCGGTCACGGTTTTTGGTTCAATCGCTGATGTGAGCTACGAGGATTTCAAACGCTGTTACACCGTCGATGTCGACTCGATCTTTCTGGGATGCAAGACGGCCCTGCCGCTGATGAGCAAGACAGGCGGTTCGATTATCAATCTTTCCTCCGCCGCCGCGATCAACGCCAGCGCCGATCTGGTAGCCTATAACAGTGCCAAAGCCGCGATCCCGATGCTCACCAAATCCATCGCGCTCTATTGCGCGCGCGAGAAAAACAAGGTCCGGGTCAACGCCGTTCTGCCCGGCACCATCATGACCCCCAATGTCCGCAGCGTGATTGACGGAACGCCGAATCCGGCAGAAACCGAGGAATCTTTCGCGCTCGCCCAGCCGGTCGGTCATATGGGAGAGCCCGATGATATCGCGCATCTGATCGTCTATCTTGCTTCAGATGAAAGCAAATTCGCCACCGGCGCGGCCTTCGCGGTCGACGGGGGCTTGAGCATCTAGCCTGTCAGGCCGATCAATCGATAAAGGCAATGTCGTTATATTGCAGCAAAGCCTAGCCTTTCGCGCACCAAATCCCTAAATGC
>JBALUX010000032.1:0-22720 GCA_036963725.1 Parasphingorhabdus sp.
ATGCAGCGTAGCGACAGCCAGCCGAAATCCGCGATGCTCGACACGATTGCTCAATGGACCAGCGCCAATCACGGAGTGAAGATGCTCGGGGCGCTGGGCTTTGAAAATACCTATGCCTTTGCCGTGCGGCCGGAAGATGCCCGGACAAAATCGCTCCGGACCCTCGATGATCTGGCGCGGGTGTCTAGTGATTTCAATTTCGGCACCGATGTCGAATTTCTCGAACGGCCAGAATGGCAAATGGTCCGGGACGCCTATCCAATCCGCTTCAAGGATGCCCGCTCGTTCAGTCCGACCTTCATGTATCCCGCTCTGGCCGGCGGGGAAGTCGACGTGATTTCGGCCTTTTCTTCTGATGGCCGGATCGCCGCGAACAATTTTGTCGTGCTTGAAGACACGAAAGGGGCGGTGCCATCGTACGAAGCGATTTTGTTGCTGGCCCCGAAACGGGGAAGCGAAGAGAAATTTGTCGCGGCGCTAAATCCGCTGATCGATGCAATCACGGTGGAAAATATGCGGGAAGCCAATTATATGGTCGACCGCGAAGACGACAAGAAAACGCCTGGGCAAGCCGCCAGCTGGCTGAATGGTAAATTGAGGGAATGAACGTGAAATCCGCTTCTGCATATCTATTGAGATTGGCCGGTCTGGTCGCTCTGCTGTTCATGGCCTCTTTCTCGGTGACGGCACGCGCCGAAGTGACCGTGACTTTCTATTCGCACGATTTCGGCAAGAATTTTCCACACGCATTTTTTGTTGCCAAAGGCGAGCTGGAGGATGGCAAGAAGGTCGATACAGCCTTTGGATTTACCGCGATCAACGTTTCTCCTGGCATTTTGTTCGGCTCGGTCAAAGGCCATGTAAAAGCGCCATCAGCCGACTATATCGCCAGCAGCAACCCGCATTTTACCGTGAAAATTGATGATGGAAAATATCGCAAGCTAATGGCCGTGGTGAAAAAATGGCAGACCATCCCCCAGAAAAGCTATAGTCTCAACAAGCGCAATTGCGTGCATTTCATCAATGACGTCATCAAGACGCTGGACCTCAAGACCAATTTGAAAACGGCCAACTGGAAAAAGCCCAGGTCGTTCATGGAAGAGGTCATGAAACTCAATCCCTTTCTGAAATAATAAAAGAGGCGCGCGATATGACGGACGTTTGCATGATCATCGGCGCAGGCGCCGGCATTGGCGGCCATGTCGGCAAACGCTTTGCGCAGGATGGCTATCATGTCGCCTTGTGTCGTCGCAGCGATCAGGCCGGCCTCGACGAGATGGTCGCCGAAATCGAAGCCGCTGGCGGCAAGGCCTCGGGCCATTTGCTCAACGCGGTGGACGAGGGTGCGATCGAGAAGCTGATCGACGATGTCGAGGCCGATATTGGGCCGATCAATGTGGTGGTCTATAATCTCGGCGCGCAGATCGGCAACCGGGCGCTGGCGGATACGCCGCTTAAGACCTTTGAACTGGGCTGGCGGATGGGCACGCTCGGTGTGTTCCGCGTGGCACAAAAACTGTTCCCGAAGATGGTCGAACGCGGGGGAGGGGCGCTATTGGTGACCTCCGCGACCTCGGCGATGCGCGGCAATGCCGGACAGCATAGCCATGCCGCTGCCATGGGCGGTCGGCGGATGCTGTGCCAGACGCTCAACGCGGAATTTGCGCCGCAGAATATCCATGTCGCGCATATATTGATCGACAGCGCAGTCAATGCGCCGGATACTCTGGGCAAGCTGCTCGGGCCGGAGCGTTTCGCCAAATTGCGGGAAGCCAAGGCCAACGGCAAGGACGAGATCATGGAACCGGCGGCAATCGCCGACACCTATTTCCATATCGCGCACCAGCACCGCTCGGCCTGGACCTTTGAACTCGATATGCGTGCCTTTACCGACAGCGCCTGGTGGAATCACCCGGTCGATCTCTAGCGCTTCGTCCTTGGACTACATCACCATCACATGATAATGGTGCCAGGTGAATATCGCCACGGCGCCACGATGCGGGGACCAGCTTTGTGCGATGTCGCGAACTTCCTTTTCCGATGGGCGCGCCGGCAGGCCGAGAAAGTCGCCAACACCCACCTGTATCGCGAGATCACCAGCCGGCCAGATGTCAGGGCGGCCCTGCGCGAACAGCAGATAGATTTCCGCTGACCAGCGGCCAATGCCCTTGACCTTGGTCAGCAGCGCGATCGCCTCCTCGTCATCCTGCGGCAGGTTTTTGAGGTCGAGCCCGCCGGAGAGAATTAGTTCCGCCAAACTCCGTGCATAGCCCTGTTTCTGGCGCGACAGGCCGCAGGCGCGCAGCTCGTCAAATTCGGTGGCAATCAGCGCTTCGGCCGGGCAGCCGTCACCCAGTCGCGCTTCCAGCTTGTTCCAGACCGCTGCTGCCGACGCCACGCTGACCTGCTGGCCAACGATGGTGCGAAGCAAAGTTTCATAGCCCTCCGGCCGGATGCGCGGCTCGGGATAGCCGGAGGATTCAATGGCAGCGGCCAGTCGCGGTTCGACAGCAGCGGCATGGTCCAGTCCGGCTTTGATCATTTCTTTTGATAGGCCCATCGATATCCCGTCCCCGTTTCGGCCCTTGATTCTTTTTGAAGGTGCAGACATAGCGTGCGGGATTTTCAATGAACAGTCACTAAGGGGTAGCTATGCCAACGATTCACGTAACCGGCCGCGATGGCGAAGAAAAAGCGGTTTCCGTCGATGCCGGAGTCAGCGTCATGGAAGCGATTCGCGACAATGGTTTTGACGAACTGCTGGCGCTGTGCGGCGGCTGCTGCTCCTGCGCTACCTGCCACGTCCATATCGATGCCGACTGGAAAGCCAAATTGCCGCCCATGAGCGAAGACGAAGATGATTTGCTCGAAAGCAGCGACCATCGCGACGAGTTCTCGCGCCTCAGCTGCCAGATCGAATTGTCCGATGATCTGGAAGGCCTGAAAGTGCGGATTGCCGAAGAAGACTAATCTCTTCCATCAGGTTATAAAAAAAAGGGGCCGCTTTTCAGCAGCCCCTTTTTTTGTCCGGTTTAAAGGCTATTTGGCCAATTTGATGATTGCGCGCGGGCTACCGTCCGGGCCGCTGGTGCCGTCCACTTTCCAGCGCATGCTTTTCATCGAACCTTTGAGGGTCAGGCCGTCCTCGGTGTTGTTGGTCAGAACTTCGCCATCCGTCACGATGGTGAACGTCCCGTCAATCGGTTGCGCCTTTGATTTACCCGATGGCCCGCCCATTGGCAGCGGGCCCATGGCGCCTGCCAGTCCGCCTGCTCCCCCCATTGCCGGCGTCAGCACCTCGAGTTCGCCGTCGCTGCGCCGGATGATCTGAACGAAGGGGAATTGCATGGTCGCGCCCGGTATGGTCGGAAATGCAAACATCTGATCGAATTTGCCGCTCACCGCATATTCGACTTCGAACAGATTATTGCCCATATATTCGACCTTGTTCCAGCCGTCATATTTGGCAAGTTTCGCTGCAAATTTTTTCAAGCCTTCGTCATCGCCCGGTATCGCACCGCCGAAGATCGAACTCATGGCTGCATTTTTCTTGTCGTCTTCAGCCTTTTTTCTGTCGCGGGAATCCCCGGAAAGGCGGGCCATCTCGTCGTCATGCATTTGTTCCAGTGCAGCGAATTCCTCGGCAGTGCACTCCCGGTCTTCATAATGATCGGGGTCGTCATCGTTATTCACCGGACTGCTATAGAGGTCCACCGGGTAAGCCGTAACCTTGCCGCTCGCTTTATTGATCTGGTCAAAACACATCGCCCGATCGCGATCATACGGCATTTGCTCCATGCCAGATGAGGAGGGAGGGCTATCATCCTCGGCCAATTGCATTTGCCCGACATAGGTAAAATTATAGGTGCCGTCATTCATCACCTGTAATTGCGAATCAAATTTTCCGGGGATAAGCAAGCACCCCGCTAACAGAAGCGGCGCGACCAGGGCCAAGGCCCATTTGCTATATTTCCCCAAAGCTAATCCCCTTTTTTTCTTGTATATTCGGCATATAAAGCAATGGCGGCGGCGTTGGAGACGTTCAGGCTTTCCATCCGCGGGTGCATCGGCAGCCGGGCCAGCGCGTCGCAATGCGCCGCGACATTCTGTCGCAGTCCTTCGCCTTCCGCGCCCATCACCAGCGCCAGCTTGCCGGTGCCCATGGCGCTATCCAGCTCGTCGCCGGCATCACCATCCAGGCCGATCCGCCAATAGCCGGCTTCTGCAATGTCATCGAGCGCGCGGGACAGGTTGACCACCCGGATCCACGGAACGATTTCCAGCGCTCCTGACGCCGATTTTGCCACCACGCCCGATTCGGGCGGGGCATGACGGTCCTGGGTAATGATCGCCGCGGCATCGAAGGCCGCTGCGGACCGCAGAATCGCGCCGACATTATGCGGATCGGTCACCTGATCGAGCAGCAGCAAAGGACGGTCGGTCTGTTCGTCCAGTATGTCGCCGAGCCAGATATCGGGTAAGGGGTCGACATCGGCGACCATGCCCTGATGCGGCGCATCGCGCGGTATCACCCGGCCAAGATCCGCGACATCGCAGATCACAACCGAGATATCATCAGGAATCTCTAGCGTTGCCAAGGCCTCGCGGGTGATCGAGATTTTCTTGACTACCCGTCTGGGGTTGTCGAGCGCTGCTTCTACCGCGTGCCGGCCCCAGAATTTGAGACCACCACCGGTTTTCTTTATAGATTTGTTCTTGCGTGCCATATTCACTCCCTAGACGCTATGGCTCCAGCCGACAGCCTTTTTTTCTGCAAATTTCAATGGGCAGGCATTGACAGTTCGCGATCCCTTCGTCATTGAGCCGCTCTTGTCGCCGATGGCGGCCTTGGATACCCGGATGGACAGGTGGCCGAGTGGTTAAAGGCAGCAGACTGTAAATCTGCCCGTGTAAGCGTACATAGGTTCGAATCCTATCCTGTCCACCATTACCCCTCAAGGGGCGCAGAAAACAAGAAAACCACTGATTTTCCTAAGTTTACTCTCTTAATGAGCGTACAGAAAAGGGCACAAAGTCTGTGGGAATTATTGTGAAATAAATTCAGAAAAACTCTGGCAATGGACCCTTAGAATACCGCCGCTGCTTTCCGGCAGCTTTGCGTAGCTCGATCCCCGGCAATCCTAGCCAACTCAAACGGTCCCTGAAGGCAACCAGTTTAGACCAGCCGGGAGCAATGCAGAGATATTTGGACCTCAATGCTGAATATGACAGGATATTGGCGGCTGGCATCAAGGCACGAGATTGCGCCTATGACACTTTGGGCTTTGAATAGATTGCAGGGCTGGTAGTGGTACTCTGTTTTGGAAGTCACCTCTTTCCCGGACATCAGAGACCTGCAGGACTTCCAGTTTCCATTTAGGCTCCCAGTTCATCGGCTGGCCTCCAGATGGTCTAGCCGGGACAGCAGGTTCCTCACAGACCCAGCGGACCACTTGCCGCCACGGGGTGTTTTAATGCTTCGGCGGTTCAACCCTGCCGCAAGCTCCTTAAGCGACCGGTAGCCGTCCTGCTGCTGTTCAGTGACCTCTCTGGCCACTTTGGCTGCATAGCGATCAGAACGGCCCTTAATGACCTCCAGAGCCGCTGTGCTCCCTTTCGCGGCCCTGCGGAGCCAGCGGCCCCGTTAGGGTTGCGGATGGGAGGGTGCGCCGCGCGCATGGCTCATCTTCTGTGCTTCGATATATTCTGCCAGCTCACCTGCAGTATAGCTGGGGCCATTGTCAGAGAGCAGCCGTGGCTTGTGCATCACCGTTGCTTGATCCCAGCCTGATGCTTCCAATGCCATGTCCAGCGTGTCAGTGATGTCCTCGGAGTGTTTTGGTTTCATGTTTCGTTTCTTCGTCATTACGATGAAACCAAAACACTCCTTGATTCACAACATCGATTTGGTGACATAGGTGCTGACGGGGAACACTTAGTATGGGGATCTCCCGCAAGAGAATGGAAAAGGCACAAATAACGACGCGTCACAGCGCCCGACACCCATTCATAGGCCGCAGGCCAGCACAAATACCCTGCCCCGGGCGACAACGCACGACGCTGGCGCTACTCCAAAAGGCCTTGTTCAAGGGCAAGCCGCACAAAGTAGCGCGCGCCGTCCAACGTCCAGTGATGCCCGTCAAACATCGCCTTCTTCCCATCAGGCGTCATTAAACTACAAGACCCGACCGCATCGTCACACACCAAATCCCTGCGCGAGACAAACCGGATATCCAGTTGCTCAGCAAGATCACGCAAAGCCAGGTTGAGCGGCGCGACGCTGGCAACCTCATAGCGCGGAGCAAGCGCATTCAGTTTTTCAAGGCTTGCGTGATCCCCTGAACGCCGCAAGTACCAATCGAATATTGGCAGCACCCCGGGTGATTCAAACTCTGCCGTGTTCCCAATCAGTATGACCCTTTTTTCGCGCGCGCGCATGCCTTGAAGGGCGGCGCTCAGGTTCGCCATCTTGGTGGAATTATATTTCGTCGCGACCATGACAATATCGGCTGCGACGAAGTTCGGCGAGGCGAAAAGTGCATCCACTTCGGACTTGGCAAACTTACCACGAAGACCATAGCGCGCGACTTCATACCCATCTGCGTTCAGATACAGCCCATTGAAGAAATCCTTGCTGTGGGAATTTCCGACGACCAATATCTTCGGGCCGCCTGTATCTTTGAACCAAAGATCTTCTTTCTCGTGGCGTGAGGCCACATGGGCCTGCGGTTCGTCTTCTTTTGAATCGGGATTCAAATTCTTCAAGATCGACCAAGATTGTTTTTGCAGCACTTCATTGTCGTAGATATTGTCCTGATAGAGCGCCTCGAGCTTGGCAAGCCGATGCTGCGACAGCACATCGGTGAAACTGCTTAGCCCGGCAAAAGCCGCGATTGCGAGAGTGGCCATGCATGTCGTCGCCACAAAGGCCCGGCCCGGTATGCGAAAGCGAAACGGCTTTTCGATCGCGTAGTAGCCCGCAGCCGAGAGGGCGAGGGTGACAACAATCCAAAGCGCGTGGTCCGCTGCGGTCACGCCGTCCAAGTTGGTCAGTCGACCGAAGGCAAACACCGGAAAGTGCCAAAGATAAATTGAGTAAGAGAGCTTTCCGATGAACACGAAGGGAGAGGTGGACAGAACTTTCGTCACCGGCTCACCCGGCTGAGTAAACCACAAAAGCCCACAGCACGCCAAGATGAAAGGCAAAGTGGGCAGGCCAGGATGTGTGTATTGGCCAAAGTGAAAGGCGACGAAATAGCCGACGATAACGAGAAGAGAAAATATTGGAACAAAGCCCGCGAACCGCCCCGCGCGCAGAGCATCCGGGCGTTTTTGAGACAGATATGCAAGCCCGGACCCGGCTAGCAATTCCCACGCCCGGCTAAGGGGCGAGAAAAAGGAAAGATCTGCCCGATGGAGCGTGGTCATATGGGCGATCACAAGGCTGATAAGGGCCAGTGTCACGATTCCGATCCAGATCGCATTACGCGCACCGATCTTGAACAAACCAATCAGAACCAGAGGGAAAAGAAGGTAGAACTGCTCTTCGATCGCAAGGCTCCAAGTATGCAGAAACGGTTGCAGCAGACTTGACTGCGCTCCATAGCTGCCAAGCTGATCTGCCCAGAAAAGGTTGCTCACGAAAAATAGATTGGTGAGCAGCGACATGCCAAAACGGCTTAGCTCACTCGGAAGCAAAACGGCCAAGGCCACAGGAATGCTGACCAGCATGACCAATAGCAGGGGCGGGAGAATACGTCGCGCACGCCTTGCATAGAACCGGCCAAAGCTGATCCTGCCCTGCGTTTGCAATTCCTCCAAGAGGATTTTGGTAATCAGGAAGCCAGACAGAACGAAGAACAAATCAACGCCAAGAAAGCCCCCTGGCAGAATAGAGGTTCCTGCAACGGTGATCTTCAGGTGATAAATCAAGACAGCCGCAACCGCGATGCAGCGCATACCGTCGATTTCCGGGCGATAGGTAAGTTTATGTGTTGAACTATGCATTTGGAAACCGTTCCGTAAATGCCTAGCCTCTTGCCGAATTCCCTCGACACATGCAACTTCGACCTGCCCCTATACAGCGTCACGCTCAGGGTTACAGGAAGCAGTTTGGAAAATTCGGCGGTCAATGGAAGAAATGCGTTGGGGTAGAGCCGTGGCAAGGTTGAGCGGATCATAATCCCCGGAGCAAAAATTTCCTAAGTGATGCCATCACGACATTAGCCAATCGAAGCCGCTGCGAGCTGATTTTCCCCAGTTTGGCATTGACCGGAAAACGAAGCGCAAATGAGCGTAGAAACAAGAGTGACGTTGCGATTGGGTGGTAAAAAATGTGGTATTATCACGATGGATATGTTTATTGTATCGTATAATCAGTAGCTTGCCTTAAGTGTTATGCGGATATCCTGTCCACCATTACCACTTCAGGGGTTCCGCTAGCCAACAGAACCTGATGGTCCCTGGCTTGTCCGTGCTTGGAGGGGGGGCGCTGGACAGCATAATATTTGCAGGAATTTTTCACAAAAGCGCCCCGGCAATATTCCCCCTTCAGTATCCTTATGCCCTTCCAGCCGCAGTAAGTGGATTGATTCCCGATCGTCCAAACCCGCTATCGCGTTCGCCGCAGACAAGCCGGTTGCTCTCGCCGATCTTCAATAGTTATCAACTATTTTACCTTAAATAATTTTTGCATTGTCGGTTAGGATTTTGCCGGTTTATCCGGAGAACTTTCCGCCAATTAGTAAAGGAGTGCACGTAACTTAAGTAAGGGAACAGTAGCTATGATGGCTCAAACAACAATGACCAGTGACCAGATGTTTTTAAATGCGCTTGATGCGCTTGACCGTGAGACCAGAATTAATGTGGGTGCTGATGCACTGCTCCACCGTGATGGTGAGCAATGTGCCAATGTCTATATTGTGAATCTGTCAGCACACGGAGTTCGGGTGATATGCGATTCTCCACCTTTGGTCGGAGAAGCCGTGAAAATAGAACTAGCCGATTCAGGGCTTTTCGAAGGAGTTGTCCGATGGCGAAAGCAGGATAATTTCGGTGTTCATATATTCGAGAGCATTGATGTGAGCCTATATTACACTCCGCAAGAATATTGACTATTTGTGCACTTCTTTAGTCGCTCCATCTGCGGGTAGATGGTTGCGAGATCCGGCTCTCCGGATTTTTTGACGACAAAGGCGTTGCCGGCATTGCCGGCGTAGCCGATGCGATAACCATAATCGACAGAATGAACAGACAAGGCCTTTGCTATCATGGCAGGGGCCTTGTTCTGATTTTGCTATCGGTGCGCTGTAAACGCAACGAACCGGATAGCGCGTATTTCCTGTATGATAGGGAAATATTTTCTTGCCTTGTCTGGGAGATCGAAACTTGCCTATATCGGCGCAAGTCCCGTTTCGGGGCCATAAACTCAGCAGGAAATCATCATGCGTCCGTTTCTACTGGCAGTTTGTCTTCCGCTCGTCATTACCGGTTGTATGACCATGCCAACAAAGGCGCCGGCCAGCGATATCGATACTGCTGTCGCAAATCCCGAACTGCCTTCGGGTTCAGGCAAAGCCGCCAGAGGGCTGCTTTTTGCCGAAACATATTGTGCCGCTTGTCACGGTGTGACCAGCGGGCAAATTTCAACGAATCAGAATGCCCCGCCCTTCGAGTCTATAGTCAACGTTCGGGGTCTGACTGAAAATAGTATGAAAACCTGGCTTCGCGATTCGCACAATTATCCAGAACAGATGGACTTCGCGATTGATGCAAAACGCATTGATGAACTTGCAGTCTATATGCTGACGCTCAAAAGCCCAGATTACCGGCCTCCTATTCAATAGAATTGCACAGCGGCGATCATCCGACAGGATCCGCTGCGCAATTGTGCATTGCATTTGGTGAGTTGCCTATATAATACACCTCGATCAATCCTAATTATATAGGCAGGAATTCGAGGATGCTGGAACTCAAGAATGTGACGCATATCTACCCGAACGGCACCAAGGCGCTCGATAATGTCAGCCTGTCGATCCCCAAGGGCATGTTCGGTTTGCTCGGTCCCAACGGCGCAGGAAAATCAACCTTGATGCGGACGGTGGCGACGCTGCAGACGCCCACGCAGGGCGAGATTTATTTCGGCGATCTTGATATTTTGCAGGAGCCGGAGAAGCTGCGCGAATCGCTTGGTTACCTGCCGCAGGATTTCGGCGTCTATCCGCGTGTCTCGGCTTATGACATGCTCGACCATATGGCGGTATTGAAAGGCATAGCGTCGGCAGCGGATCGCAAGGCCACGGTCGAGACCCTGCTCAGCCAGACCAATCTGTGGGATGTGCGAAAAAAGGCGATTGCCGGATTTTCCGGCGGCATGCGGCAACGTTTTGGCATCGCCCAGGCGCTGATCGGCAATCCCGAACTGATCATAGTCGACGAACCGACAGCGGGGCTTGATCCGGAGGAGCGCAACCGCTTCCTCAACCTGCTCGCCGAAATCGGCGAGAATGTCGTGATCATATTGTCGACCCATATCGTCGAGGATGTCTCCGACCTCTGCCCGCAAATGGCGGTCATCGCCAACGGCCGGATCGAGCTCGAGGGCGCGCCGCTCGACCTGATCGAGAAAACCGGCGGGACGATCTGGTCCAAAACGATCCGGCGGGAGCAGCTCGACGACTATCGGGCAAAATATGAAGTGATATCCACCCGCCTTTTCGCAGGCTCGACGGTTATCCACATTCTCAGTTCCAGTGAGCCCAAAGACGGGTTCGCCGCAGTGAACGGAGGGCTGGAGGATGTATATTTCTCGACCCTGGCAGGGGCGCGCAAGGGTATTGCCGCCGAAGCCACTGCAGCCTGATCGGGAGAGAGATTATGTTCGGCAAGATTGCTGCGTTTGAACTGCGCTATCAGCTTCGCAACCCGGTCTTCTGGGTGGTTACCACTATCTTCTTTCTGCTCACCTTCGGGGCCGCGACCTCGGAAAATGTACGCATCGGTGACGGCGGCAATGTCCACGCCAACAGCCCGGCGGCGCTGGCCGAAACGACGATCATATTGTCGATTTTCTTCATGTTCGTGACCACCGCCTTCGTCGCCAATGTCATTGTCCGCGACGATGACAGCGGCTTTGGCCCGATGGTCCGATCGACCCGGGTCAGCAAGTTCGACTATCTGATCGGCCGGTTCACCGGTGCCTTTGGCATATCCGCGATCGCCTTTCTGACCGTGCCACTGGCGGTTTTTCTGGGCAGCCACATGCCCTGGGTCGACCCGGAAACGCTTGGCCCCAACCGGCTCGGTGATTATCTCTACGCCTATTTCCTGCTGGCCTTGCCTTCGATATTCCTGACATCCTGTCTTTTCTTCGCCGTTGCCACCGTCACCCGGTCGATGATGTACAGCTATGTCGCCGTGATCATCTTTCTGGTGCTCTATCTGGTGTTCAGCGCGGTCACCGAATTCGATCCCGCGTTGCTCTTGTTTAGCGCCTATGCCGAGCCGTTTGGCGGAGCCGCTTACGAATATATAACCCGCTATTGGACCGCAGCGGAAAGCAACAGCATGATGGCGCCCTTTGACGGGGTACTGCTGGCCAACCGGCTGATCTGGATCAGCATTTCCCTGGCGTTCCTGGCCTTCGCCTATTCGCGCTTTAGCTTTGCCGAGCGCGGGGTGTCGAAACGCAAGCTGAAGAAGCAGCAGAAGAAGGCCGCAGCGCTCGCTAAGGAGAAGCCGGTACTGCTCGCAACCTTGCCCGCCGCCAGTCCGGGCGCAGCCACCTGGGCAAGGCTGGCCGCTCGAACGCGCTTCGAAATGGCGCAGATCTTCAAAAGCCCTGCCTTTTTCATCATCGTCTTCATTGGCCTATTCTCCTCCGGGGCCGCCCTTCTGCTGAACACCGTGCCCTATGGCACGCCCGCCTATCCCAGGACATTCTATGTGATCGGCATCCTCGAAGGCGGTTTTACGCTATTTCCGATGATCCTCGCCATTTTTTACGGCGGCGAGCTGGTCTGGCGTGATCGCGACCGGAAAATGCACGAGATCATTGATTCCACCTCCTTGCCGAACTGGGCCTATATGGTGCCCAAGTCACTGGCGGTTATCGGCGTGCTGCTGGCTGCACTGGTCATTTCCATGTTGTCGGCGATGCTCATTCAGCTGGGCAAGGGCTATACCGATCTGGAATTCGGCAAATATCTGCAATGGTATCTGTTGCCCGGCACGGTCGAAATGGTGACGCTCGGCATATTGTCGGTGTTCGTCCAGGCGCTCAGCCCGAACAAATATATCGGCTGGGGCATCATGGTTCTCTACATGGTGGCGACGATTGTCTTCAACATCATCGGATGGAATCATCCGCTCTATCTGTTCGGCCAGGGCATTCCGGTGCCGCTTTCGGATATCAACGGCGATATGGTCAGCGGTGTCGGGGCCTGGTGGGTCCGTCTCTATTGGGGTGCCTTTGCTGCGATATTGGCACTGCTGGCGCATTTCATCTGGCGGCGCGGGACCGAAACGAGCCTGCTGCCGCGTATCCGGCAACTGCCGCGCCGGCTGGTCAGTCCGGCAGGCGGATTGCTGGCGATATTGGTAGCGTTCACTGCCGCGACCGGCTTTTACATCTACCAGAACACCAATGTGCTGAACGAATATGTCGCGCGTGACGGCCTTGAGAAAATGCAGGCCGAATATGAGAAGAAATATCTGAAATATGAAGTGCTGAAGCAGCCGGCCTTCACCAGCATCAAGCTGGATATCGATATTTTCCCCGAAGAGAAGAAGCTGAATGTCGCCGGATCGGCGGATATTGTAAACGACACCGGCGCTCCGGTAGAGGTTCTGCACGTGCGTTTCCAGGATCCTGTCGTCGAGGTCCTGTCCGTCGATATTCCTGGTTCAAAGCTGGAAATGAACGACGAGAAATATAAATATCGCATCTACCGGCTGGACACTCCGATGGCGGTCGGCGAACATAGAAGCATCGCCTTCAAGGCCCGTCGCCAGGCCAGGGGCTTTAAGGCCCGTGACAATGATGTGCGCCTCGTCCGCAACGGTACTTTCCTGAACAACAGCGAATTTTCGCCGCAACTGGGGATGAATCGCGCCGGATTGCTGACCGACCGGACAACGCGCCGCAAATATGGGCTACCCTCGGAACTTCGGCCACCGAAGCTTGGCGAGGAAAGCGCGCGGGAACAAAATTATGTTGGCAATGCCGACTGGGTAATGTCCGATATCACTCTGAGTACCAGCAAGGAGCAGACCCCGATCGCGCCCGGTAGCAAAATATCGGACGAGGTGAAGGGCGACCGGCGCATCGCGAGATTCGTCTCGACCAATCCGATCCTCGCCTTCTTCTCGATTCAGTCGGCAGAATATGCGGTCGCCGAACGCAGCGCCAACGGCGTCGACATGGCGGTCTATTATCAGCCGGAGCATGGCTATAATGTCGAGACCATGCTGGATGCGACCGAAATATCGCTGGCTTATTTCCAGAAGAATTTCGGACCCTATCAGTTCGACTATGCGCGGATAATCGAGTTTCCCGGCTATGCCAGCTTCGCGCAGGCCTTTGCCGGGACCGTCCCCTATTCCGAGCGGATAGGGTTTCTGGCCAATATAACCGATCCGGACAATATTGACTATGTGACCTATGTGACAGCACATGAATTCGGCCATCAATATTGGGCGCATCAGCTAATCAGCGCCAATATGCAGGGCGGGACACTGATGGTGGAAACCATGGCGCAATATTCGGCACTGATGGTGATGAAGCAGATCTACGGCGAGGATAAAATCCGCCGCTTCCTCAAATATGAGCTCGACAATTATCTCAACGCCCGGGGCAGTGAGACGCTCGAAGAGCTGCCGCTCAACAAGGTCGAGGACCAGGGCTATATCCATTATCGCAAGGGCGCGGTGGTAATGTATCTGCTGCAGGACCGGCTTGGCGAAGGCCGGGTCAACAAGATGCTTGCCGCGCTGCTCGACCGCTACAGGTTCAAGGGGCCTCCCTATGCGACGTCCACCGATCTGGTCGAGGGCTTCAAGTCGCTGGCGCGTAACGATGCGGAGCGGCAGCTGGTTACGGATCTGCTCGAGAGGATCACCATCTATGATCTGAAGGCCGGTTCTGCCAGCGCTACAAAACTGGCGGACGGGCGCTATCAAACCGAGGTTTCAATCGACGCTGCCAAATATTATGCCGATGGTCTGGGCAAGGAAAGCAAAGCCGACCTGGTCGACGAAATCGACATCGGCCTGTTCGCTGCACGGCCGGGTCAGGGGGCGTTTAGCAGCAAGGATGTGCTTTACAAAAAACGCCACAGGATCACCTCGGGACCGCAGAAAATTCGCATCGTGACCGAAAAGCGGCCCGCATTTGCCGGCGTCGATCCCTATAATAAATATATCGACCGGGACAGCGATGACAATATTGTGGAGATATCGGAGTAGCAGGTATCTTGACGCGCCAGATGCGCTGAGCCATGCGCTGCCCATGCGATTTTTCTCTGATAATGCCGCGTCGGTACACCCAAGATTGCTGGAAGCCCTCACCGAAGCCAATGGGCAGGACACAGCCTATGATGGCGATGCGCTGAGCGCACAGCTCAATGATGCCTTTTCTGATCTATTTGAGGTCGAAGTCGAGGCCTTGTGGGTGGCGACCGGGACGGCGGCCAATTCGTTGGCGCTAGCAGCGATGTGCCAGCCGCATCAGGGCGTGATCTGCCACAAGGAAGCGCATATCGAGCAGGACGAGGCCGGTGCGCCCGGTTTCTTCACCGGTGGGGCGAAGCTGATGCTGCTCGACGGGGCAGGAGCAAAGATCTCGGCAGCAAGCGTAGAGGCCCATTGCGCGGCGATCCGTGACGATGTCCATCAGGTGCAGCCTGCCGCCGTTTCGATCACCAATAGCAGCGAATATGGCATGGTCTACCGTCCTGACGAAGTCGCCGGACTGACTGAGGTCTGCAAGGCGCGCGGGCTCGGCCTGCATATGGATGGCGCGCGCTTTGCCAATGCGGTCGCAACGCTCGGCTGCTCGCCTGCGGAACTGACGTGGAAGGCCGGTGTCGATGTGCTTAGCTTCGGTTTTGTCAAAAATGGCGGGATGAGCGCCGAAGCGCTGATATTCTTCGATCGCGAACTGGCCGCCGACACTCATTATCGCCGCAAACGCGCCGGCCATTTGCAATCCAAGGGTCGTTTTCTCGCGGCGCAGATATTGGCGATGCTCGAGGATGATCTGTGGCTGGACAATGCCCGCGCAGCCAACGCCGGCGCACAGATCATTGCCGAAGCCGCCAGCGACCGGTTGCTCTACCCTGTCGAAGCGAACGAGATCTTCATCAGATTGTCGGCTGATGAAGCAGCGCAGTTGCGCGGCATCGGCTTTGATTTTTACGATTGGGGTGAAGGACAGGCGCGGCTGGTGACCAGTTGGAACCAGAGCGCGGAGGATATCCGCCCCCTCGCCAAAGCGATTGCCGTCCTATGAGCGGCGACGAGAGCGCTGAACCCAGCCTGCTCACACCCCGCATCCTGATCCCCTTCCTGCTGGTCTCGCTGATCTGGGGTTCGACCTGGCTGGTGATCAAGGACCAGATCTCCGAAGTGCCACCAAGCTGGTCGGTCAGCTACCGGTTCATCATCGCCGCCGCAGCAATGTTCATGCTGGTGGCCTATAAGCGGCTGTCGTTCCGGCTCGACCGCACCGGCTATCTGTTCGCCCTCATCCTCGGACTCTTCCAGTTCTCGTTCAATTTCAATTTTGTCTATAATGCCGAGCTGTTCATCACCTCGGGCCTGGTCGCGGTGCTGTTCGCGCTGCTGATGGTCCCCAATGCGATCATGGGGCGCATCTTCCTCGGCCACAGGATATCCGGCGCCTTTCTTGGCGGCTCGGCGATTGCCGCACTGGGCATCGCATTATTGTTCTGGCACGAATATCGCGCCTCCCCGGCCAGCCTTGAACAGGTGCTGGTCGGCGCGGCGCTGGCCTTTGGCGGGATCATGTCGGCTTCCATCGCCAATGTCATGCAGGCCGGCGAACGGCTGAAATCCTATCCGATGATCACGGTGCTGGCCTGGGCGATGCTGTTCGGCGCGCTGATCAATATCCTGCTGTCCTGGATCACCGTCGGCCCGCCGGTCTACGAGACGCGCGCGGCCTATTGGGGCGGGATTGTCTATCTCGGTGTCATCGGCTCGGTCGTGACCTTCCCGCTCTATTTCTCGATGATCCGCGAAATAGGGCCGGGCAAGGCGGCCTATTCCAGCGTGCTGGTGCCGGTGGTGGCGATGATATTGTCGACGATTTTCGAGGCTTATGTCTGGACCTGGCTGCCCGCTGCGGGCGCGGTTCTGGCGATGCTCGGCCTGCTTGTGGCTTTGCGCGCGCGCAAGCCGAAGACGCCGCGCATCGCGGCCTGACGGTCAGTTGAGCAGCGCCTGCAGCCCCGCCTTATAGTCCGGATATTGCGGCTGCCAGTTCAGCAGCCGTTTCGCCTTGCCATTGGCGATGCGCCGGTTTTCCTCGTAGAAGCCAAGCGCGGCCTGCGACAGATTGGCCTCCTCCAGCGATAGCAGCGGCGGAACATCCATGCCCAGCAGGCGCGCGGCATGAGCGATCACCTCATGTTGCGGCGCTGGCATGTCATCGGAAATATTATAGACGCCCGCCGGCCCGTCGAACGAAGCGATCACCGCGCTGACAATATCATCGACATGGATACGGCTGAACACCTGTCCGGGCATATTGACCCGTCGGGCCTTGCCGCTGCGGACCCGGGTGAGGGGGCTGCGGCCCGGACCATATATGCCCGGCAGGCGCAGAACATGCACATCATCGCGTAATCCCTGCCACCGCAGGTCCGCCTCGCTGCGCGCCTTGCGGCGACCCGAACCGGTCGGCGCGCTTTCGTCCACCCAGGCACCGTCGACATCGCCATAGACGCCGGTCGCGGAGAGATAGCCGCACCATTGCAGCGACGCGGCCCTGATCGCCTCGCCATATCGTTCGAGCACCGGTTCGCTGTCATCGCTCGCTGGCGGAACCGAGGAGAGGACATGGCTCGCCGATTCCAGCGCCGCCAGCACGGAGGGCGCATCGTCAAAAGCCAGCGCGCCATCCTGCGCTTCCCGGCGGGTGCCGATCACCTCATAGCCCAGCGCCCGCAACCGGTGCGCCAGCCGCGAAGCCGTATATCCCATGCCGAAGATCAATACGCGCTGCATAGCCGGCTATTCCTGTTCCAGCTTGCCGGGGTTTTGAATCACCGGATTTTCGACATTGTCGGCCTTCCACTGCATCGCCATCCGGACACGCGTGGCACCCGAGGGATGATCGAAGAACAGCATTTCCTCGATCGGCCCCGGTTCGATCTTGCGATATTCCGACAAGCGCATAGACACTTTGGCAAAGCCGTCCGGTTCTCTCGCCGTATCCAGCCCGAATTGGTCGGCGTCGCTTTCGGTAATCCTGACCAGGCTATTGAGTGCCGGCGTCGCGGCGAAGAAATAGGCGGTCAGTATGAGGCTGAGCAACGGAATCGCCGCAGGATCCGACATGCTCCGGATGCCCCATCTCGCGCCATGGCGTTCGATCAGCCGGGGCGCGAGCCGCGCGATCACGAACAGTCCAAAGCCAATGATCAGTCCCAGAATGAATATCGTGCGCCAGGTATGGCCGAGTACATAATGGCCCAGTTCATGGCCCATCACCGCCGCGACTTCTTCCGGATCGGTGCGCTCGAGCAGATTGTCATTGAGCGAAATCCGGATCGTCGGTCCGATACCGGAAACATTGGCCGATATTCTCTTATGCTGTTTGGATTGGTCGAACACATAGATATGGTCGGCCGGAATATCATATTCCGCCGCCATCGCGACAATGCGGTCGCGCATCGGACCGTCCGCCATCTCCTGATAGTCATTGAACAGGGGCGAAATGAACACCGGCCCAAGCATCATGCCGATAAACAGAAAGATCGAAATCACGCCGGTTCCCCAGAGCCACCAGGTCTTGGGCGCGCGCCGGATCACCGCGAAGATCGCCATGATCAGCAGCGAGAACATGATCAGCGAGATCACCAGCCCGATCAACTGCTCGGCGAACCAGCCGCCAAAGCCCTGGCTCATCAGGCCATATTGCTGTTCCCGGAAAAAGTCGGTGTAGATCGTCCACGGCAGGGTGATCAGAAAGCCAGCAATCACATAGGGCAGGGTATAGAGGGCCGGTTGCAGCCATTTTCTGCTGGTCACCCGTTCGGCCCAGTCCCGGAAGCGAGCCGACAGGCGAGACTGCAGGATCAGGAAGTCGACCAATATGCCGACGATGGCGCCCCAGAGGATCAGCCAATAGCCGCCTTGGAAATAATCGTTCGATTTCTCCAGCTCTGCGCCCTGTAATGTGTCGATATAAGCGCGGCTGGCTTGTTCGACGTCAAAAGCCGCAGCCCCGGATTGCGCGAAAATGCTCTCCACCGGTAGGCCCGCAACCAACATGGCCGCGATAAGCAATATCAATATTCTGGACATGACCCATTCCCTTTTGCCCTTGCCATAAACGCAATTGCGCGGGGTGCAAATGGCTCTTATGGCAAGCCCCATGTTAGATATTCAAAAAGCCCCGAATGACGAAATGGCCGATGCCGCGCCAGCCCCCAAGGATCCCGCGACGATCCGCCGCGAGGATTATCGTCCGCCGGCCTTTTTCATCCCGGAAGTCGCACTCGATTTCCAGCTTGATCTGGAGCATACGCTGGTCCGTTCGAAAATGGATGTCCGGCGTTCGAAAAGTGCGAAAGCGGACGAGCCTCTGGTTCTCCAGGGCGACGATATCACCCCGACTTCGGTCAAGGTAGATGGCAAGGCCCGCACCGACTGGACGCTGGTCGACGGCGATCTGGTTCTGCCGTTGAGCGGCGCATCGCATATCGTCGAAATCGAGGTTGAACTCGACCCGTCGACCAACACCCAGTTGATGGGGCTTTATGGTTCCAACGGAATGCTGTGCACCCAATGCGAGGCAGAAGGCTTCCGCCGGATCACTTTCGCCCCCGACCGGCCCGATGTGCTGAGCCGCTATCAAGTGCGGATGGAAGCCGATAAGGCGAAATTCCCCGTGCTGCTGTGCAACGGCGACAAGATCGCCGTAGGCGATGGCGAACATGGGCGCCACTGGGTGCAGTGGAATGATCCATGGCCGAAGCCGAGCTATCTCTTCGCGCTGGTCGCCGGTGATCTGGTCGCCAATAATGACAGTTTCACCACCCGCTCGGGCAAGCCGGTAGAGCTCAATATCTGGGTCCGCGACGGCGATCTCGATCGCACCGGTCACGCCATGAAGGCGCTCAAGGACTCGATGCGCTGGGACGAAGAAACCTATGGCCGCGAATATGATCTCGGCTTGTTCAATATTGTCGCAGTCAGCGATTTCAACATGGGAGCGATGGAGAATAAGGGGCTGAATATCTTTAATTCGCGCTATATTCTCGCCGACCCTCAAGTCGCTACCGATGCCGATTATGACGGTATCGAGGGCGTGGTTGCCCATGAATATTTCCACAACTGGTCTGGCAATCGCGTCACTTGCCGCGACTGGTTCCAGCTCAGCCTGAAAGAGGGCTTCACCGTCTACCGCGACCAGAGCTTCTCCGCCGACATGGGTTCGGCAGCGCTCAAGCGGATCGAGGATGTCCGGATTTTGCGGGCAGCACAATTCCCCGAGGATGCAGGGCCCTTAGCCCACCCGATCCGTCCGGAAAGCTATCAGGAAATCTCGAATTTCTACACCGCGACCATCTATAACAAGGGCGCGGAAGTCATCCGGATGATGAACACGCTGATAGGGCCGGAAAATTTCCGCAAGGGCACCGATCTCTATTTCGACCGGCATGACGGCGAAGCGGCGACCTGCGAGGATTTTGTCACCGCGATGGAAGACGGCGGCGAGATCGATCTGAAGCAGTTCCGCAAATGGTATGAGACGCCGGGCACGCCGCGGGTGTCAGCGACATTGTCGCACGATCCGCAAACGGGCACCGCGACGGTTCATCTCACCCAGAAAATTGCCCAGAATGGCGAGAAGCCGAAAGCGTCGGAGCTTCTGATTCCGCTCAGAACCGCGCTGCTCGACCCGGAAACCGGCGCGCATCAGGGCGAACAGTTGCTGCTTCTCGATCAGGCAGAGAAAAGCTTCATCCTCGAAGGCTATAAGGAGCGTCCGATCCTGTCGATCAACCGCGGCTTCTCCGCTCCGATCATTTTGGACAGCAACCAGACCGCCGAGGAACTGGCTTTCCTGTCGGCCCATGACGATGATCCGTTTGCCCGGTTCGAGGCCGTGCAACGGTTGATGACCGGCTATCTGATCGCGAAAGTTTCGGGCACTCCGGTCGACAGGGATATTATCCTGCTGGCCGTTGCGAAGATACTCGCCGACACTTCGATTGATCCTGCCTTTCTGGCCGAGTTGATACTGCTGCCGAGCGAAGCCTTTCTCGGCGACCAGATGGCCGAAGTCGATCCGCAGGCAATCCACGAGGAACGCGAAAAATTGCGCGGCAAGATCGCGGTTCAGTTCGAAAAGCAGTTCCGCAAGCTGTACAAGAGTTGCTGGCCCGGAGAATTCTCGCTCGATGCCGAAGCACGCGGAAAGCGCAAATTGCGCAATGTGACGCTCGGCTATCTCGCTGCGTCCTTTACCGAAGACGCCGCCGAAATCGCTTTCGACCAATATCGCGAAGCGGACAATATGACCGCCATGCAGGGCGCACTGGCCGTATTGTCCCATCTCGAAGCCGACGAACGCGCGATTGCTTTTGATGATTTCTACAAGAGATTCAAAAACAATGCGCTGGTCCTCGATAAATGGTTCAGCCTGCAGGTGATGTCGCAGCGCGCCGATACGCTGAAACGCGTCGACGGCCTTTCGCGTCATCCCGATTTCACCATGTCCAATCCCAACCGCGTGCGCGCGCTCTATGGTGCGTTCACCGGCAACGCGGTCCGCTTCCACGATCCGTCGGGCAAGGGCTATCAGATGATCGCCGATATGGTGATCGCGCTGGACAAGCAGAACCCGCAGACCGCGGCGCGCTTCATCCCGACGCTCGGTCGCTGGCGGCGCTACGAACGCGGACGGTCGGACCTCATGCGGCTGGCGCTGGAGAAAATCGCCGCGCAGCCTGATCTGTCGAAAGATGTGGCCGAACAGGTGCACAAAAGCCTTGCTTGATATCACAAGGTCTCCCCTGCTCGACGGTGCGAAACACGGTTTTCTCGGCCGGGCAGGGGGCATTTCGGAGGGTATCTATTCTGGGCTGAATATCGGTCTGGGCAGCGACGATGATCGCGACACCATCATGGAAAATCGCCGCCGTGCTACGGAAGGCGTGCTGCCGGGTAGCGAACTGGTGACGGTGCACCAGATCCACAGCGCGGAAGTTGTGACCGTTATCGGCCCTCTACCGCTCGACCAGCGCCCGCACGCCGATGCGATGGTCACCGACAAGACGAACCTGCTGCTCGGCATATTGACCGCCGATTGCGTGCCGGTGCTGTTCCACGATCCCGTAGCCAATGTGATCGGCGCCGCCCATGCCGGCTGGAAGGGCGCGCTCGGTGGCGTGACCGAAAATGTGATAACCGCCATGGAAGCGCTTGGTGCGGATCGCAGCAATATCGCCTGCGCCATCGGCCCCTGCATCGCGCAGGCCAGCTATGAAGTCGACGCGGCCTTCCGCATGCGGTTTCTCGAAGCCGACGCGGATAATGATCGCTTCTTCGCTGCGGGAAAGCCGGGACATTACCAGTTTGATATCGAGGACTATGTCGCGGCCCGACTGCGAGCGGCAGGCATCACCACATTCGATAAACTCGGCCTCGACACTTACGCCAGTGAAGACCGCTATTTCAGCTACCGCCGCTCCTGCCACCGCGATGATGCGGGCTATGGCAGGCAGATTTCACTGATCGGCCTTGCGGAATAATATTGATTTCCCCTGTCACCCCAGCGAAGGCTGGGACCTGAACCGGACAGGCCGCTAAAAACGGCCGATCGGTTTTTACGCCAGTCCATGCAGGTATAACGGGGAAATGGGGAGAGGGCATGAACGCACAACGCATCGGTCTATGGGCGGGGCTGGCCGGATTTGTCGCCATGCTGCTCGTTCCGGCCCCCGAAGCCATGTCGACGCCCGCCTGGCATGTCGCCGCGCTGACCCTGCTGATGGCTACATGGTGGATGACCCAGGCGGTGCCGCTGACCGCGACGGCCTTGCTGCCGTTTCTCGCGCTGCCGACGATGGATGTGATGACCGCGGGGGAAACCGCCAGCCAATATTATTCGCCGATCCTTTTTCTCATTCTCGGCGGCGCCTTTCTGGCGCTGGCGATCGAGCGGGTCGGCTTGCACAAGCGCCTGGCGCTGGCGATTATCGGCCTGTCCGGCAAAACCGCCTGGGGCATATTATTCGCCTTCATGATCGCCACCGCCTTGCTCAGCATGCTGATTTCGAACACCTCCTCGACGCTGATCATGATCCCGATTGCGCTGGCTGTGCTGGTCGCCGGCGGCGTCAAGGATGGCGAGACCGATGGCTTCGCCGGAGCTCTGATCATGGGTGTAGCCTTTGCCGCGTCGATCGGCGGGCTGGGAACCCTTGTCGGCAGCCCGACCAACGCGATTGCCGCCGGCCTGATCAAC
>JBALUX010000033.1:0-22631 GCA_036963725.1 Parasphingorhabdus sp.
CGGCGAAGCTTATTATCTGCACGGCTATCATTTTGACGCGTCGAACGAGGCGGTCATATTGGCGAAGACGAGCCACGGCGTACCGCTGGTATCGGCGGTCGGCCGCGACAATATTGTCGGCGTGCAATTTCATCCGGAGAAAAGCCAGGCTTACGGACTGGCCTTTCTCAATCGTTTTCTGGAGTGGAAACCATGACAATGCTGAACGCCGTTCGTCCTGAGCCTGTCGAAGGACCTTTCTCGTCAGATCACCATGGTTCGACAAGCTCACCACGAACGGAATTTTCGAAATGATCGTATTTCCTGCCATTGATCTTAAATCGGGCGAAGTCGTTCGGCTGGCAGAAGGCGATATGGACCGCGCCACCGTCTATGGTGATAATCCGGCGGAGCAGGCGGGCATGTTTGCCGCCGCCGGAGCCGAACATATTCATGTTGTTGATCTTGACGGTGCTTTCGCCGGATCGCCACAGAACGCGGAAGCGGTGGAAGCCATTGTCGCGAGCTTTCCCGGCTATATCCAGCTGGGCGGTGGTATCCGTAACCGCGAGACGGTCGAGCGCTGGTTTGAGCTGGGTGTCGCCCGGCTGGTAATCGGCACGGCGGCCCTCAAGGATCCGGATTTCGTCAAGGATATGGCCCGGGAATATGAAGGCGGTATCGTGGTCGCTGTCGACGCGCGCGACGGCATGGTCGCGACCGAAGGCTGGGCCGATGTGTCGGATGTCAGCGTAAGAGACTTGGCTCGTCGCTTTGAAGACGCCGGCGTTGCCTCGATCCTGTTCACGGATGTCGGGCGTGACGGCATGCTCACCGGCTGCAATATTGAAGCGACAGTCGATCTGGCGCGCGGCGTCGACATTCCGGTGATCGCCAGCGGGGGGGTCAAGGGTCTCGACGACATTCATATGCTCAGCCAGTTTGCCAAGGACGGCGTGGAAGGCGTGATTACCGGTCGCGCGCTTTATGACGGTCGGCTGGACCTGGCGACCGCGATTGCGATGGCCAATCGATGACGTTATCGGCAGAAAAATATTGTGCTCCGGCCGCCGAGCCGGAGCTCTGGCGTCTGCAGCGCTTGGCCTTCAGGGCTCCGCATCAAGTGCGGAGCACCGCGACCATTAGGTATGCAAGATGACCGTCCGTATCCGCGTCATTCCCTGTCTCGATGTCGCCAATGGCCGGGTGGTCAAGGGCGTCAACTTCGTCGACCTGCAGGACGCCGGCGATCCGGTCGAACAGGCGCAAGCTTATGATGCAGCCGGGGCCGACGAACTCTGCTTCCTCGACATCACTGCCAGCCACGAGAATCGCGATACGATCATCGATGTTGTCCGGCGCACTGCAGAGGTATGCTTCATGCCGGTCACCGTCGGCGGTGGTGTGCGCACAGCCGATGATGCGCGGGCGCTGTTGATGGCTGGAGCGGACAAGGTCGCGGTGAACAGCGCCGCTGTGTCCCGGCCGGAAGTAGTCAGCGATATCGCCACCCGTTTCGGCAGCCAGTGCATGGTTGCCTCGATCGACGCACGCAAAGTGGCTGAAGGACGCTGGGAAATATTCACCCTTGGCGGTCGCACCCCGACCGGCATTGATGCGCTCGAACATGCTGTCCGCATGGCCGATCTGGGGGCAGGGGAGTTGCTGGTCACCTCGATGGATCGCGACGGCACCCGCGACGGCTATGATCTGGAACTGACGAGAACCCTTGCCGACGCCGTATCAATACCGGTTGTCGCCAGTGGCGGAGTCGGCAATCTCGACCATCTGGTCGAGGGGGTAACCAAAGGCCATGCCAATGCGGTGCTCGCCGCCTCGATATTCCATTTTGGTGAACATACAATAGCCGACGCCCATGCCGCCCTGCGGGCAGCGAGACTTCCCGCCCGGATCTGACCCCGGCCGCAATTGCAAGAACCGCCTGGCTCCGGCCTGTGTTGCCGACGGTTAATGTCGGCTTCCTTTACATTCTGAAGGTTTATGAAAAACCGTTAACCAAGCTGTCCTTCTGAAACAGCGGGCTTTGCCGATCTGGTAGGAATATTGCTTAACTATATCCATAAGCTTTCGGGCATGAAAATGGAAAACGGTCGTGACGTTCTTGAAAAGTGCAATTCTGCTAAGCGCTGCCATAATGGCCGTTACCAACGGCGCTCCCGCCGAAGGAGCAGGGAATTCGGACAATCGTGGGGCCGTTCATAATCTCCTTGGCACCGGCTGGGGATCATCCGGCAACGGCAACACCGCCGGAATTACGAAAGCGGCTGCGGTTAAATCCAGCAGTCTGCACGAAACATCCCGCGGCAGAACGCAGGTGCCCGAACCGTCCAATCTCCTGATGCTCGGGCTGGGCGTGGTTGGTCTGATTGTCGGCCGCATGATAGCCAAGCGTCGTCAAAAAACCTGAAGTTCGTGATTCCGGGGCTGCCCGCCTTCCTGGTCGTGTGCAGCCGGAACCGGGCCGCCAGCGGGGGATCTGACGGCTCTTTTTTGTGGCCGGGCAAACTTCTATCGCTAGGGCTTGACGAACAGGTGATCTGTCGCGCAAACCGCCAGAGATGACCAATATCCTCAAATCTCTCGAACACACGATTTTGGCACGCCGCGAAGCGGAGCCTGAAACCAGCTATGTCGCCAGTCTGCGCGCCAAGGGCCGCGCGAAAATGGCTGAAAAGCTGGGGGAAGAGGCGACCGAAGCGGTAATTGCCGCAGTGCTGGATGACAAGGCGGCGATGACCGGAGAGGCAGCCGACTTGCTGTTTCATCTGATGGTGCTGCTCGCCGACATGGACCTGTCTTTGGACGATGTGATCGCCGAACTGGCCCGCCGCGAGGGTCTGTCCGGCCTGGAAGAAAAAGCCGCAAGAGGAGCAAGCTGATGGCGATCGACCCGACCATGCCCTATGACGATGACAATATTTTCGCTAAAATCCTGCGCGGGGAAATTCCCAACAGGACCGTCTATGAAGACGAATGGGTGCTGGCCTTTCACGATATCAACCCGCAGGCGCCCGAGCATATCCTGGTGATCCCGAAAGGGCGCTATGTCAGCTGGGACGATTTTTCGGCCAAGGCGAGCGATGCCGAAATCGCCGGATTTGTCCGCGCTGTCGGCCATGTGGCGCGCGAAGCCGGCATGGTCGAGCCTGGCTATCGCCTGCTCGCCAATATCGGCGAGCACGGCCATCAGGAAGTGGCCCATCTGCACGTCCATATTTTTGCCGGAAAACCGCTTGGCCCGATGTTGATGCGCAGCTAGTAACAAAAGCAACAAGGCCGCGACCGGCTCGAAATAACGGGGAGAATCATAAATGGCAGGCGCAGTAGCACCGGGGAGAGAGGGCTGGTCCTCGCGAACCGCATTTGTATTGGCCGCTATTGGTTCGGCAGTCGGGCTTGGCAATCTGGTGCGCTTTCCTGCCGAAGCCGGTGCGAATGGCGGCGGCGCCTTTGTCATATTCTACATTTTTTGCGTATTGCTGATCGGCCTGCCGATCCTGCTTTCCGAGACGCTCATCGGACGCCACGGCCAGGGTTCTGCTATCGAAAGCATGAAGCGGGTCGCGATTGAATCGCGCGCGTCGAGATGGTGGTCGGTCGGTGCCGCGATCGGAATGCTCGGCGCTTTCCTTATTCTCACCTATTATAGCGTGTTGGCGGGCTGGATCGTGCACTTCATCGGCGTATTCGTCGGCGATTTCGCGCATGCCGTCGGTTCGGGCAATCTCACCCAGGGCGCCTTGCAAGGCTCTTCGGTCGATCAGGTGCAGGGGATATTGCCAGCCCTGCAGGCGAACAGCAGCGAGATGCTGGCGATGCACGCCATTTTCATGGTTCTTACGATAGTTGCCGTTGGCCGGGGCGTCAGCAGCGGTATCGAGAAAGTCGCCGTCTGGTTGATGCCGGTCTTTTTCCTGTTGTTGATCGCTATCACGATTTACGGAGCGTTTACCGGATCATTCGGCGCGGCGCTCACCTTTCTGTTTGATTTCGAACCGGCGCGCTTGCTCGATCCGTCGGTGCAGCTGTCAGCGCTCGGACAGGCCTTGTTTTCGCTGTCTCTCGGCTCTGCGCTTATGATCACTTATGGTGCCTATGCCGCACGCGACATAAATCTCGCGAAAACCTCTGCCCAGATCGCCACCGCAGATACGTCGGTTGCCATCATCGCCGGTCTGGCGATCTTTCCCATCACCTTTGCCGCATTGGCGCCTGCAAGCCTGACCGCGATTCTGGATGGTCAGGAACAGGTGCAAGGCGGGCTCGGATTGTTGTTCGTCAATCTGCCGGTCGCTTTCCAGACGATGCCGGCCGGGTCGTTGATTGGCTTGCTGTTCTTCATCATGGTATTTTTTGCCGCGTTGACCAGTTCGGTAGCGTTGCTGGAGGCTTCGGTCAGCTGGGCCATCGGCCGGTTCAAAAAGCCGCGCTGGCTGGTTACGATCATATTGGGCGGCCTCGCCTTCCTGATCGGGGCCTGGGCGAGTTTCTCGTTCAACAGCCAGGCAGATTTCCAGCCGTTCGACTTCATGATCTTTTCAGGACAGCCGGTCTTCGGGATCATCGACGAACTGACCGCGAAAATATTGCTGCCGGCATCCGCGCTTCTGGTCTCCATTTTCATCGGCTGGATCGCCGACCGGAGGCTGATCGACAGCGAAAACGGGCTGGACGGGAATTTGCAACGCATCTGGCTTTTCCTGGTTCGCTGGGTTTGCCCGCTCGTCATATCAGCGATCCTGCTAACCGGGCTGTTCCCGGCAATTCTCGGGAAGTAAAGACTGATGGCCGGACTAAAGTCCCCGAAATGCCCGGTTTGCCGCAAACCGGCAGCCGAAAAATGGGCGCCTTTCTGCAGCGCCGGGTGCAAGGATCGCGATCTGCTGCAATGGCTGGGTGACGGCTATAAAATCCCCGGGCAGGCCGTTTCGCCGGACGAGATAGCCGAACATTTCACCGGCGGCTCGGGCCTAAATGGAGAGGACTGAACAGGCGCAACAGAACCGCTATTTTTAGGCTGGACAAGCGGCAATAGCCCCGCCTATAGCGTCGCTTCCTAACGTGGCCAGCGCATCGCGCAGGCCCAGATGCCCGAGTAGCTCAGTTGGTAGAGCAAGCGACTGAAAATCGCTGTGTCGGTGGTTCGAATCCGCCCTCGGGCACCATTTTTTTCCAAATTTTGGTGTCTGGCTCGTAGTAAGTGGTTGCCCGGCTATATCCATGCTTCCTTGCCCGTCGCCGGACTTTTCGCCAAATATCGGTTGCGGGCGCAATCGGATGATCGGTAAATCGCCAACCATCCTGGATGCTGATCAAGTTAATGTCGCAAGTCCAGTGATCTAGTAAGCGACATCGATGGCAATCCGGATTGTTCGCGGGCGGAGCGGGGTCAGATAGCCATCGCTGCCCGGAACGAAGGGCGTTCCCAGGGCAAAGCGATTGCCACGCGAATCCAGCAGGTTGGTCATCCTCAGGGTCAGCCCTCGCGCATCATTGCCGATACGCGCGGCAATACCGCTGTCGACATAATCTCCCTGTCCTTCGCCCAGTTGCGGGCCGATACCGACGCGGGACGGACCGACATAGCTGGCCCATCCCTGAATGCGGAAATCCTCGTCGCCAATGACGGTTTCATAATTGGCCGATCCGCGCACGGCGTGACTGGCGACATTGGGAATACGTCCCAGTCGCCCGACAGCGGGAACGGAAACTGGCGACAGGAAATCAGCAGGCGGACCGGCAAATGTCGCCTGAGCCAGTTGTAGCCCTGCCGATAGCTGGGTGACGCGGCTCTTGTTATATACCGCGCCCAGTTCCAGCGAAAGTCCGGTCACGGGTCTGGCAGCAATAGAACCCGAAATACTGGTGATTTTGCCATTCCCGATATTGGCTGTGGTCGGGAAGCCGTTGGCATCGATATAATCTGCCTGAATATCTCGCCAGCGGCTGTGCGAGATGGAGATTGTGGCGTCGAACGGGGTCACGCCCTTCCGGCCAAAACGCATGCCTGCATCATAAGTGGACACATGATCGTTGCGGAAACGTTGGACAAAGCTGCCGTCAATCGACAACCCGCCGGGGCGGAAGCCTTCCTGATAGCGGGCATAGAATGTTGCATTTTTGCCTAAAGTCGCGAGCAAAGACGCGGAAGGCAATAGGTCTTCTTCCTTGCGCTTGGCGGTTATCGCGCGACCGACTTGCGTGAGAGCCAATGTTCTATTTACATCCTCGCCATCGCCACCGAGGCGCGCATGGGTATAGCGCAGGCCTCCGGTTGCGACGATATCTGGCAATAGTTCGAATGACGCCTCGCCGTATGCGGTATATTCGGTGATCCGGTTGGTGACGCCGACAATCGCCGCGCGCATGGTCTCTCCGCCAAAGTCCCTTGTCTGGCGCGTCCGGTTGTCGACGAAGCTGGTACCGATCACCCAGCCCAGCCCGTTCCGATAGGGGCGGGACAAACGTGTCTCGCTGGTCAACATCCGCGTATCATTCTGCTGGTCGAAGATACGGGGTGTATCGCTGACCACGCTGGCGTCGAACCGCTCTTCGAGATTGTGATCGACATAGGCGTTGGACGACTGGAAATGAAGGTCGTCCCAGTCCTTCATGATCACCACCATTGCCGATCCGTAGCGCGCCTTTGCGCCTTGCTCGACAAGGCTGCTGCGGGTCAGCGGCGGTGCATCCTTGTCTGCATATTGTGCGTCTTCGGCCCTTATGGTCTGATAGATGCCGCCAAGGTCCACCGTCCAGCTGCTACCAAGATCGAGGCGGAGCGTGCCGCGACCACCGCGGATATTGGTACGGTTCACATCATTCAGCCCAAGCAGCGGGTTGTCAATATAGCCGCCGTCACTGATGGAATAGCCTACCAGCCGCAATGCATGGCCACTTTCGCCGATCGGAATATTGGCTGTCGCCGATATGTCGCCACCGGGCGCGCCATGCTGGACCAGTGAAACACCCGCCGACGCCATCAGCGTCGTCTGCGTGGGATCGGGTGTCTCCGGTATCATCCGGATGATACCACCCAGTGATCCGGCGCCATATAATGTGCCTTGCGGTCCTTCGAGGATCTCGACCCGTTCGATATCATATAGCCGCAAGTCGGGATCGGGGGCGTTATAGCTGAGACGGATATCGCCGAGATATTGACCGACCGTCGCCTGGGTCGGTCCGGTAAAGCTGGAATCGGCAATGCCTCTGATGAACAGCTTGTTTCTGCCGCTGCCAAGATGGGTAGAGGATATGGTCGCCATGCGCGACAATATCGAATCCATGCCCCGCTCCCCGCCGAACTGCAGATCGGCGCCGTCCAATATGGTGACCATCCCCGCATAGTTGACATAGGGCATGCTGATCTTGCTGGCGTTGACGATAATTTCTTCAACCGGACGGCTCTTGTCAGCCGTTGACGGCGCTTGCGCTTTGGCCAGGCGCACTTTGTTAGGGGATTTCGGCTCGCGACTGGCAAGCTGTGCGCGGGACGGACGCCGCTGGATGCGCCAAGAGGTCACGCCGACCTTTACGGCATGAGCATCGGTACCGGAAAGCATGCGATCAAGAGCCCTTTGCACGCTCATCCGTCCGCGCACCGGTTTTACCGTACTTTGCCATAGCTTCGCGTCGGCGACGCTGATGCTGATACCCGCCTGGCGCCCCAGCAGCGGAAGGCTTTGCAACAATGTCCCGCTCGGTAATTCAATCAAGCGCGATTCATCGCGCGCCGCGACGGGCATCGCGAACAAAAGCAACAACAGGGCGGAGAACAGGCGGGCGTTCATTTTAGCGGGTCAGCAACCATCCTTCCGTTTGTTTTTCTGCATTTATACCGGCGAGGGCCGTCAGATCGTCGATCACCCGCTGCTGGTCATCACTGATGAGCAGTGCGCCGCGGAACGGCAGGGATGCGACGTCGGGCGAAACGATGATCGTCAGGCCAGCCGTCCTGCCAAGATCCTCGGCGACTTGTGCGATGGACGTACCGTTATAGACAAGCTGGCCTTTGCGCCAGCTACCGACGCTGAGAGCGTCGATTGCCTGAACCTGCGGAGGGCCGCCGGTATCCGAAGCTTCGATACCAAATCCGGCATCCAGACGGATGTTTTCGCGCTCCGGATTATAGAGAACCAGGCCTTCCGAAACAGCGACGCTCAGCGCATCGCGTCGGCGAATGACATTGAAGGCCGTCCCCATGTCGACAAGCGTCGCCTTGTCAGCCTCCACCAGAAACGGATCGCCGTCGCGGTGAACGACGTGAAACATCGCTTCACCGCTTTCGAGCCGGGCGAAGCGCGGCCGGTCCTCGTCCAGTTCAATGACGGTTCCGCCGTTGATCTCGATCCGAGAGCCATCGGCGAGTGCCACCGTCCGATGCTCTCCGGCAGCGGTTTCGATGTGCGTGGTGCTATTGTTGAGCAAGGATATGCCGATAATACCGACCAGCGCAGCTGCCATGGCGCCGCCAAGCCATGTCCGCCGGTTGACAAGAACAGGTTGTCTGGCAACCGCAATTTCCTCGGCAGGTTCGGGCAAATTGCCGGTATCCGCGTCGATGCTGGCAAGCCGGTCATAGATCGCGGCATGGTCCGTGCCCAGTTCCAGCCATGCGGTAAAATCTTCCCAGTCGGCAAAGGCAGGGTCGCGCTGCCGGATGATCCAGTCGAGCGCTTGCGCTTCAACCGCGAAAGGCGTGTGATCACTCATCGATTTGCCCTTTCATGGCGGCAAGCGCTTTATAGGCTTTGCGCAAATCTGCCTCGACCGTGCTCAGGCTGACGCCAAGCCGGACTGCGATATCACGCTGGCTTATGCCTTCAATGCGGAAGTAGCGGAAAGCGGCGGCTGGACGTTCGCCGAGGCTGTTAATGGTTGCGTCCACGCGGGCTAGTTCCTCCCGCGAAATAAGCGATTGTTCAGCCGATGGATGGACCCGTGCGCTATCATGTTCACCCCAGGCCTTCTCCCTTATCGCGGCAGCCCGTGCGGACCGGTAGCGGTCAAGCATCAAGTTGTTGGCGGCCCGGTAGAGGTAGGAAAGCGGGTGGGCCACCGGCCCGGTTTGAGAGCGTGCGATCTGGACCCACAGTTCCTGAAACACGTCTTCAGCGCTGTCTCCGGCACCACGGGCGACCAGAAAGCGGATCAGCTTCTCGCGATTGGCCAGCAGCACGGCCTCGATGCCACGCGCGGTCTCAACTTTTCTCTCCGCCATGCTCATGAATTGTTCGCTTCGGCCCTGGTGCTTGTTTTTCCCGACGAACCGTTGTCTGAATCGGCCATCGCGTGCGCCCCCCGCCGGCGCGATATATAGCAACCGCATTGCATCACGCAATAGCAGCATGGACGGGCAAGCGGTGATCGAGGCAGGGGTAGCAAAAATGTCTTTCTCCATCTGTTTCTTGTTGGGAAGGTAAGGGAGGAATGGGAAATGGGGGTCAACCCTTCCTCCCTTGCGGTTTCGCCGGGGCGGTATTGTTATAGCCCGACTCGCAGACTGGCGCGCACCGCAACGGCGGCATGGCTCTGCTGTTCCTCCACGGATATTTCTCCGCCAATTTGAAAGCCCGAATTTCCGGCAACGGCGCGGAAGCGTCCGATCCAGCCGCTCTTGCGTTCTTCGGGAACAAGAGTGAAGGGCGAGCCGTTTTCGAACTGCGCAACGGTAACGCCAAGCGAGCCACCGACTATCTCCCGGCGACCGGCTTCCAGCTCAAAGCGGTACCAACCGTCATATTGGTCAACTCCGCCGAGATCGAGCCCGAGTGCGACCGTTCCCGAAACGGCAAGTTCGTCGCTCTTGCGGTCAGCGACCGTCAGATCGAGCGCCTCACCACCACCCGTTTCGGAATAGCCGTCTTCGCTCAACTTGAAATAGTCCACTGCGACGGTCGGGCGGATCGAGATATTGCCCGAGCGCATGTCACGGGCGACCGCACCGGATGCCGACCATAATGTGCCGTCCCAATCAGCCGTCATCGTCTTGATGATTTCTTCGCCACTCAGTTCGCCGATGAAATAACGATAGCCGTCAAAGTCTATCTTCGCGCCGGATACACGGGCGTGCGCCAGCCAGTTTTCCGAGATCAGGCGCCAATAGCCTGCCAGTTCCCACTGTTCTGACCAGACTTCGTTGCCATTGCTCTTATTGTCGTTTTTCCCGTTGAGATAACCGACAGAGGCACCGAAATTACCGATATCGGTCTTGTGTTCGGCGCCCGCCGATATGCCCCAGCCGCCGACGTCATAGCCAGCCGTGTCACCAAGGCTTTTCGAACTACCCCAGCCAGCCTGGGAAACCCAATAGCCCCATTTGCCTTCATCCTTGAACGGGCCTTTGGGGTCCGCCAGGAACCGTGCCATCGCGCGCGATCCCACCGTGACATTCTCGAAAATGCCACCTTCGTGCTCGGGCAACATCTGCCGAAGCTGGTTGCGGAACTGCTCCTGGTCAGCGATCGCCAGAAAAATGCCTTCGACATCTTCATCGTCGACCAATGCCGCATATGCCGCGCCAAAGCCGCTGGCTTCGGACCGGTTGAGGCCGAGTTCTGTCGCATCCTTGCGGGCGACGCTGACGATTACCTGATTGGCGTTTGAGCTAAGCGAGCCCTTGTAAAGGAAAGGCAGAAGCGTGGTCGAAGCGGTCAGATTGTCGACACCGGCAAGTGTCCCTGCTTGTAGAACAACATGGTCACCTTCGGCGCTTTGAACATTGGACAGCTTGATCGCGAGTTTCGAACCCGTAGCAAAGCTTGCGCCACCCGATACCTGCAGGGCTGTGTCGTTGCTACCGCCCAGGGTCACGCCGAGCACGCCATTGTCGGTAACGGCGAGTGAAGCGATCTGGGCAGAGCCGATCACGTCTAACGTACCGCCCGCTACTGTCACGGCCAGGCCTTGCGCATTTGTGAGCGATCCGGAGAAACGGGAAGTGTCGGACAGCGTCAACATGTCCGCACCGCTGCCGAAATCGGCGTTGCCGGTGAATATAGATGTCCCTGCAAGCGCCAATATGTCTGCGCCTGCGCCGAAGCTGGTATTACCGGTATACACGGCGTCACCCGACAATTTGAGCTGGTTGTCGCCCGTGCCGAAGCTGCTGTTGCCCTTCACACTGCCATCGGCGATATCGAAAATATCGTTTCCGCCGCCGAAGCGAATATTGCCGGTGATGGAGGGGGCCTTGGCCGACGCGGCTACAGCGGTCTGACGCACGGTAGCGCCGGAGCCATTTGCCGACAGGTCGATTGCGACATTGCGGTCCGATGACGCAAGCGCACCGGTGGCTGTGATTGTGCCGCTATTTTCGATGAGGCCCACGGTGCCGGAGCTGTCGAGGATTGCGATCGCAGTTGCATCATCGCCGCCCGCCTTGGCACTGATGGTACCGCTGTTGCGAAGGGTTTGGACGTCTGCGCCGGCGCTGATGGAAAGGGCCGTGCTGATGGATGTTGCGCTGCTGCCACCGGTCGCCTCGACGGTACCGGCATTGCGGATTTCCGGTGTAGTGGCTCCGGAACCCAGTTGAATGGCAGTTGCCGATCCACCCTTTGATACAGCCTTGACCGAGCCAATTGCGCCGATGCCGATGCCGCCCTCTATGGTGACCGCGCCGCCAAGCCCACCGACTTGCAGACCGTTGGCGTTGATGCCGGAATAGACACCGCTGCCCAAAATGCCGCCATCGATGACCAGACCAAAGCCCGTACCGGTGCCGGCAACTGCGCCAATGGTGACGGCGTTGCTGCTATCGCCGATACGCATTGCCGGCGCGGCACCATAGGAGCGGACGAGCGCTGCGCCCTCCTTGGAATCTTCTATGCCGTCGTCATCTTCATCATTGTCTGTGGTGCTGTTATCCTTTGGCGGTACCGCGAGAATGATGCCGCCCGTGACATCGCCGGCAATTGACAGTGCCGGGCCGCCTTGCAACAGATCGTCGGCGTCCAGCTTGGAGCTATCAGCAGGCGCCGTCACATAGCGATAGCCAGAAGATTCGAGCTTGCCTTGTACAACCAGCGCGCCGTCAATATTTCCGTCGATACGCGCCGCCACGGCATTAACGCCCTGCGCGCTGATTGTACCAGCGAGACGAACATCGCCGTCAACATCTTGGATACCGACGCCCAGTGCATTGTCACCCAGCACGCTTGTGGTCCCGTCATGTACGAAATTACCAGTCAATGTGCCGCCGAGGCGAATGCCGGCCGAGTCATTGCCCTCGATAGTGATCGCGCCGCTATTCGTGATATTGCCAGTAAAGGCGCCAGCGGTCGCAATGCCGGTCCGTCCGGTTCCAAGTGCGAAAGCGCCATCAATATCACCGTCATTGTCGGAATCAGTAGGTGCGTAGGGCTCATCCAGAATGATCTTGCCGGTAGCGCTATTGGTAATCGTGCCGGTGACGCCGGCATTTGCGAGAATACCGGTCGCGTTGTCGACATTGCTGATCTCTATCGTGCCCTCGTTGATCAGCGTGTTGTCGCTGTCGACTGTAACGGCAACGCCCGATGTCGGCTTGATCGATCCGGCCGACGTGATCTTGATGTCATCGGCAGCGCCGGCATTGATCGTCGAAGTGCGGACCGGAGCGGTAGTAGCCGTCCCGATGGTTGTTTCCGCCTGCGCGGGGATGGCGATGACAGCGACCAGGCAGGTCGACGCGAGTAGATATTGGCGCATATAGATCCTCTTGCGATTGTTGGGACAAATTTCCCTGTACAAACACAAGACGGAGTCACTCTGCCGCAGCCTTGGCCGGGACCGGTTTTTTTGTTTTGACGGACAATATCTGTTTGTCCCTGTGGGGGCAGGGGAGGACGATCGGCCTGTTGTGCTGACCCGCACCAGGCAAATCTGCTGCCCAAGGACAGGTAATATTTTCCTCTACCGACTAAATGAGTTATTAATCAGGGAACCGGAAGAAGGAGCTTGAATTGAAAGCGCTGATAGAAAAAGAACAGCTTGCCGCGATCTGCATGATCACGCTCAACGATCCGGAACATTATAACGCATTATCTACCGAGATGCTGGGTCAATTGGGCCACGCGTTAAAAGGCGCTGCCGAAGACGAACAGGTCAGGGTCATCGTCATACGTGCCAATGGCAAGGCTTTCTGCGCCGGGCATGATCTTCGCGAGATGGCAAGGGCGACGAAAGATGCGGATGGCGGCCGCGCATTTCATCAGGAGCTGTTTTCCAATTGTTCGACCTTGATGCAATCGATCGTGGAGCATCCCAAGCCGGTAATCGCCCAGGTTCAGGGAGTGGCCACCGCGGCCGGGTGCCAGTTGGTAGCGAGCTGTGATCTGGCGATCGCTGCCAATGTTGCGAAATTCGGCGTCAACGGCATTGATGTCGGCTTATTCTGTTCAACGCCGATGGTGGCTCTGACGCGTAACGTCGGGAAAAAAAAGGCCTTTGAAATGCTGGCCACCGGAGGTTTCATCAGCGCAGACCGGGCGGTGGAAATCGGACTGGTCAATCGGGCTGTTCCTATTGAAGAGCTGGAAAATGAAACTTTGGACATGGCCAGCACCATTGCCCGCAAATTGCCATCTGCGATCGCCTTGGGGAAGAAGGCATTCAACCATCAACAGGGCATGCATTTGAGCGACGCCTATGATTATACCGCCAAGGTCATGACCGAGAATATGCTCGAGGCCGACACGGTCGAAGGGATAAACGCGTTTCTCGAAAAACGAAAGCCAAGCTGGTTCGCCGAAGAGTAGAGTAAAGTGAAACGGCGCGCGTGAGCCAGTATTCTGCTGCCTTTGGGGCTATGTCACTCTGCCTTGATCTTCGGCGCTGATTTGTCGGCAAAGGCGGCGAGACGCGCTTTCGACGCTTCGTGACCTTTGTAGACACGTCCGGTCAGCATCTTTCACGAAACGGCTGGTGAAAGTTCCAGATTTTGCTTGATCGACTGGATCAGAACATGGTCCGATCCAAATTTCCGCATCCAGCTGTCGCCAAGAACCAGCGCGATGGTCCGATCGTGCAAAAACCCTTCGAGCTGGATGGCCGAGACGCCTGTTGTCTGATGCGAACGCGGCGCGACGGTAATCCCCAGATTGGCGCGCACCATGGTCATCACCCGGTCATCGTGGGGCGATCGCAGGCTGAAGGGCGGACGGGCGCCGTGCGACGTGAAAAACTTGCTTGTTTCGGCCAAGAGTTCGCAAGAACGTCGGGCGATCATGGTTTCGCTGCTGACTTCCTCCGGCGATACGATTGGCCGGTCAGCAATTCGGTGACGGCTGGACGCCATCAATAAATAAGGCTCTTCGAACAGGGGAATTACACGGCCTGCCAAGATATTTGCCGGCGAAATGGTAATTGCGGCATCAATCCTCCCTTTTGCAAGAGCGCTTTGGAGTTCGGAGACATTGCCTTCCAACAGGGACAACGGATTACCATGCTCCTGGCTTTGGTAATCCACGATTATCGGTTCCAATATATGCGAAGCGATGCTCTCCAGCACTCCAAGCTTGATTGCCTTATGCGGAGGACTGGATTTCACGGTCTCGTCTTCGGCAAGCCTGAACTCCCGCTGGATTTTGCGGGCGTGAACCAGAAACTTGGCTCCGGCTTCGGTCAGCTGGATGCGCCGCTTCTCGCGAATGAAAAGCTTTGTACCAAGATGCTTTTCCAACTCGCCGACGCCGGTGGACAATGTCGGTTGCGTGACATTGATCAGCGCGGCCGCTCGCGTGAAGCTACCGCCGTCGACGACAGCGAGGAATTGCCGAACCTGGGTGCGTGTTATCATAGAATTATCCTATACCAAATTCTCATAAAATCAATTTTATGCATGGATAGATAAAGGGTATGTGAGGGACTCTGGAAATTGCCAGAATAACCAAAGGATGAGGATCCCATGCTCGCAACCCCCCAATTCGATTTTCAGCTTGGCGAAATGGCCGATCACATCCGCGATACGACGCGCCGGTTTGCCGAAGAGAAGATCATGCCGCTGGCGCAAAAAATGGACCGCGAAGACTGGTTTCCGCGCGAGCTATGGACGCAAATGGGTGATCTTGGCCTGCACGGGATCACGGTCGAGGAAGAAGACGGCGGGCTGGGCCTTGGCTATATAGAGCACGCAATTGCTGTGGAAGAAGTGAGCCGGGCCAGTGCTGCTCTGGGCCTGTCCTACGGAGCGCATAGTAATTTATGCGTCAATCAGATCCGTCGCTGGGCTTCGCCGGAGCAGAAAACCAAATATCTTCCGAAGCTTATTTCCGGCGAGCATGTGGGCGCTTTGGCCATGTCGGAAGCTGGCGCTGGGTCGGATGTTGTGTCGATGAAGCTCAAGGCCGAGCCCGTCCAGGGCGGCTATGTTCTGAACGGAACAAAATTCTGGATCACCAATAGCATTTGCGCCGATACACTGGTTGTCTACGCCAAGACCCGGCCGGATGCCGGGTCGGGCGGAATCACGGCATTTCTGATTGAAAAAGGCATGAAGGGTTTTTCCATCGGGCAAAAAATCCAGAAAGTCGGCATGAAAGGAAGCCCTACCGCAGAGCTGGTATTTGACGATTGCGAGGTTCCCGAAGAAAATGTCATGGGACCGCTGAACGGCGGCGTTGGCGTGCTTATGTCCGGTCTCGACTATGAACGCGCCGTATTGGCCGCAATCCCGCTCGGGCTGATGCAGGCCTGCCTCGATACGGTCATTCCCTATGTTCGTGAACGCAAGCAATTTGGCAAACCCATCGGAACATTCCAGCTGATGCAGGGCAAGATTGCCGACATGTATGTGCGGCTGAATAGCGCGCGCAGCTATGTGTATAACGTCAACAAGGCCTGCGATGCCGGGCAGACCACACGCTTTGATGCGGCCGGCGCGGTGATGCTGGCGAGTGAAAATAGCGTTCGTGTGGCCGAGGAGGCCATCCAGGCGCTCGGCGGCGCAGGATATACAACCGACTGGCCGGTCGAACGTTACTGGCGCGACAGCAAGCTGATGGACATTGGCGCTGGCACCAATGAAATCCGCCGGATGCTGATCGGTCGCGAATTGATCGGGGGAGCATAGAGGCCATGACTGCGCCGATCATCCAGACCAGAATAAGCGCTGAAAACGAGACTTTTCAGCAATATGCCGCGCATAACAAAGCGCTTGTCGAAGAGCTGCGCGCCAAGGTTGCGACCAATGCGCTGGGCGGTTCGGAAAAATCCCGCGACCGCCATGTTTCGCGCGGGAAGCTGTTGCCGCGGGATCGCGTAGAACGGTTACTGGATCCGGGCTCTGCATTTCTGGAAATCGGCCAGCTCACAGCCAACGGTCTTTATGATGACGCCGTTCCGGGGGCCGGAATGATTGCTGGCGTGGGGCAGGTGTCCGGCCGGCATGTGATGATCGTCTGCAATGACGCTACCGTTAAGGGTGGTACCTATTATCCGCTTACCGTGAAAAAACATTTGCGGGCACAGGAAATTGCGCTCGAGAACCGGCTGCCCTGTATATATCTTGTCGACAGCGGCGGTGCGAACCTGCCCAATCAGGCGGAGGTGTTTCCGGACCGGGACCATTTTGGCCGCATATTCTTCAACCAGGCCAATATGAGCGCGAAGCAAATTCCGCAGATTGCCTGTGTCATGGGAAGTTGTACCGCAGGCGGTGCCTATGTTCCCGCGATGTCGGAAGAGACCGTCATCGTGCGCAATCAGGGTACGATTTTCCTCGCTGGCCCGCCGCTTGTCAAAGCGGCCACCGGGGAAGAAATCAGCGCCGAAGATCTGGGTGGTGGCGATATGCACGGCAAGAAGTCCGGCGTGGTCGATCATGTTGCCGACAGCGATGAACATGCCTTGACGATCGTCCGAGATATTATTTCCACACTGCCGGAGAACCGTGCACCCGACATTTCGTTGAAGGATAGTCGAGCGCCAAAATATGAAGCGTCAGATTTATACGGCATCATCCCCGACGATGTCCGCGCGCCTTATGAAGTGCGGGAGGTGATCGCTCGCCTGGTGGATGGCAGCGAGTTTCACGAGTTCAAGGCACTTTATGGTGCAACCCTGGTGTGCGGCTTTGCCCATATCCACGGTATGCCGGTTGCCATCCTCGCTAACAACGGCATTTTGTTCAGCGAAAGCGCCCAAAAAGGCGCGCATTTCATCGAACTGGCCTGTCAGCGTAAAATCCCGCTGCTGTTCCTGCAAAATATATCCGGCTTCATGGTCGGGGGTAAATATGAACAGGAAGGTATCGCCAAACATGGTGCGAAGCTGGTGACTGCGGTGGCGACGGCCCAGGTACCGAAAATCACCATCATGATCGGCGGCAGTTTCGGAGCGGGCAATTACGGCATGTGCGGCCGCGCCTATTCACCACGCTTCCTGTTCAGTTGGCCCAACAGCCGGATCAGCGTGATGGGTGGCGAACAGGCTGCCAGCGTGCTTGCCACCGTCCACAGGGATGCCGGCAAATGGTCCGAAGAGGAAGTCGAGGCATTCAAAGCGCCTGTGCGACAGACCTATGAGGATGAAGGCAATCCCTATTTTGCTACGGCCCGGCTCTGGGATGACGGCATTATCGACCCTGCACAAACCCGGGACGTGCTGGGCCTGGCCTATGCCGCAACCTTAAATGCGCCAATAGAGGACAGGGCGCAATTCGGCCTGTTCCGGATGTAGGGACCAGACATGATCAAATCTCTTCTCGTTGCCAATCGCGGCGAAATTGCTTGCCGGATAATGAAAACCGCCCGCAAGATGGGCATCCGCACGGTTGCGGTCTATTCCGATGCGGATGCCAAGGCGATGCATCTGCGTCAGGCGGATGAAGCGGTTCATATCGGGCCGTCACCGGCGGCATTATCCTATCTGGTCGGCGAAAAGATCATCGCTGCGGCGAAGCAAAGCGGCGCGGAAGCCATCCATCCCGGCTATGGCTTCCTCAGCGAAAATGCCGATTTTGCGCAGTCGGTAATCGATGCCGGTCTGATCTGGGTGGGGCCGAAACCCGACAGCATTCGCGCCATGGGTCTGAAAGATGCTGCCAAAAAACTGATGAACGAAGCCGGCGTGCCGATAACGCCTGGCTATATGGGTGATAACCAGGACCCGGATCATCTCGCGCAGGAAGCTGGTAAAATCGGCTATCCGGTGCTGATCAAGGCGGTTGCGGGCGGCGGCGGGAAAGGCATGCGCAAAGTCGATGCCGCCGACAGCTTTGCCGATGATTTAACGTCCTGCCAGCGCGAGGCGAAGGCCAGCTTTGGCAATGATATCGTGCTTATCGAGAAATGGATCGAAAGTCCGCGGCATATAGAAGTGCAGGTCTTCGGTGATAGCCATGGCAATGTTGTACATCTCTTCGAGCGTGACTGCTCGTTGCAACGGCGCCATCAAAAAGTGATCGAAGAAGCGCCGGCGCCCGGCATGGATGCGGAAACGCGAGCGGCGGTCTGCGGTGCGGCGGTCCGGGCAGCGCAGGCGGTTGACTATGAGGGCGCGGGCACGATCGAATTCATCGCCGATGGCCGTGAAGGCCTGCGTGCCGATAAAATCTGGTTCATGGAAATGAATACCCGATTGCAGGTCGAGCATCCGGTGACGGAAGAAATTACCGGCGTTGATCTGGTCGAATGGCAATTGCGTGTAGCTGCTGGGGAAACACTGCCGAAAAAGCAGGATGAACTGTCGATATCCGGCCATGCCGTCGAGGCGCGCCTCTATGCGGAAGATCCGCTGAACGGTTTCCTCCCCAGTACCGGGCCATTGGAATTGTTGAACTTTGCAAGCGGCGATGCGGGTTCGCGCATGCGTGTTGAAACGGGGGTAGAGCAAGGCGACGAAGTTTCACCTTTCTACGATCCGATGATCGCAAAGCTGGTAACGCACGGGGATGACCGGGATGCCGCGTTGGATGTGCTGTCGGACAGTCTTGATGGACTGAGGATTTGGCCGGTCAAATCCAACGCCGGCTTCCTGATAAATTGCTGCAATCATCCGCTATTTCGGAGAGCGGAGATGACCACAGGCTTTATCGAGCAATGCGGTGATGATTTGCACCCACCTGTTTCGGCATCTGACGATTCATGGCTTGCTGCGGCGAAAGCGCTGGCGCTGGACAAGCCATCTGACAATATGTCCCTGTTTGATAGTCTGTCCGGATTCCGGTTAAATGCCTCGCCTAAATCAGCGATCATGATTTCCGATCAGACCGACCGGCGACTGGTGGATATTTCCGGAGAGACCTCGTTGGAAACTTTTGCAGTAAGTGCAGGGCATCTGGTTTTTCAAAACGGACAGCCGTTTCTTTTCACTATTCCCCGGTTCGACAATGATGGCGAGGCCGAAGCGGGTGCAGGGGAGATATTCTCTCCGATGCCGGGACAGGTAATCTCCATCGAAATCGCCTTGGATGAGACCGTAGCATCGGGACAAAAGCTTATGGTGCTGGAGGCGATGAAGATGGAACATAGCATCACCGCTCCTTTCGACGGCATTGTGCGTGAAATAGGCCCGGCCCTGGGAGATCAAGTGTCCCATGATGCTCTGCTTGTCCGCATCGAGGCTCAGGATGAATAACGATTTTCGGCCGCCATTTCGGATATGCTGATTTCGTGCCGTCTCAGCAGAGCGCGAGGATATAGTCTCCGTCGAACATTAGCGCATCGCTGCGGCGACGATGGCATCGCAATTCAGGGACTTCGGTTTTTGAATGAAAGCCTTTTTCTGTTCGTCGCTGTCGCCGATCCCGAGGGCGCTGCCGATAGACTTTGTCGCGACTTTCAGGACATCGCCGAGTGACGGCTTTTCGGCATCCTTGGCTTTGCCGAGCCCGGCTACGGAAACATCCGGAGCGTTGAGGGTTCCGGAAATCCTGATCGGGTCGACAATCCGCAATGCACTTTTCCCCTTCGCGCCGCCGCGCAATATCAGAGAAATGGTTTCGCCTTTCAGGGTGATCCGCCCTTCGCCGCGTCCGATCGATACTTTCGTATCAATAGCCAGAGGTGACGGGGTCAGAATCCCGTTGCGTGCCGTGAAATTGGCAACCAGACAGCGCAGCGGGACCCTTGCTTTCGGATTGCCGATGATTTCCTCGACCGCCCCGCCAAGATTTTGTCCGAGCACATGCGCGACAGTTGCGCGGACACTGCCGTCCGAGGCGACCATCGCGGCTTTGCCGTCGGCTTTTTCCAAAGCTTCCCTGAAGGTGTCGCCGGTACCGGATAATGTGATCCGGCCCCGCATGGTTGCCGTTACGATGTCGCCATTACCGATAAGGTCTGAGATGGAAGCACCCGTCAGCGTCAGGTCGGTCGACAATTTAGGTGCGCCACTGCGGTGATCGACCTGGACGCTGCCCGTCATTCGACCGCTCTTCAGCCCGATGACCAGATTTGTGATGTTGATGAGCTTGTGATCCAGTGACAATTTGCCCTGCACGCCCCGGAATACCGTATCTAGCCGGGAGAGCAGGCGGTCGACGGCGAAGACCATCTGTCCGTCGGTCGGCCCCATTTTGGACAGATTGATACGGGTGTTGGGAAGCACCCGGGGACCGATGCGCCGGGTCAGAGCCGCCGCTTTTGCCCGGCCAGCATCATCGGCCAGATCGTCGAAATCCAGCGTGGCGAATTTTATATTGGCATCAATCTTGGTCCGGCCATCGCGTTTGAGAATATCTGCTTTGCCCGACAGGTTCGATCGCCCGATCGACCCGTTCAATTTATCGACAAACCAGTCCTTGTCTTTGTGACGGATATCGGCGCGCAGATCGATCTTCTGGGTCCCGAACAGGCCTGCTTCGATAATCCGGTCGAGATTTTTGAGCGTCGGCGCGCGTGCGGATAGCGAGGCGGTGAAACGGTCGGTGTTCAAAACGCCCTTCATATTGCCCTTGGCTGTCAGTTCCAGGGCTGGCGATTGCAGAGAAACCGTAAAGGGATAATCAGCTTCGGGATCAATCCCGGCAATGGCGCCACCGGTGAACAACATGGTCGCCTTGGATTTCAAGAATGTCCCGCGACCCTCCGCGCGCAGGCCGTCTTTTAAACTGACGGAGATCGGCCCATCAAGCGAAAGGTCGCGTTTGTGGTCTGTAAAACTGAAATGGGAATTGGTGATATCAAGATCGGTTAGGACCGGGCCACGATCATCTTTGTCATCATCACGATCATCATCATTCCAGTTGCTGCGGCCGTCCTTGTCCCGGATCAGCGCTATGTCGAGCCCATTGACCTGGACACGATCAGGCCTTGCGCTGCCGGAGATAATATCCAGTACGGAAACGCGCGCCGATATTGATTTTAATTTGAGAAAATCGCCTTCTCCTGCCCACGTCGGCTGCGCTACCCGCACATCATGGATGGTGATGACGGGAGAATAGGAGAAGAAACTGTCCCGGCTGACAGAGCCGATTGTCACGTCACGGTCAGAAGCGCCCTGCAATTTGTCACTGATCACGGTTTGAAATATGCTCGCCGGAACGGCGCCCAGCAGCAATATTGCCAGGAGCAAAATGGCGAGGATTACCACTACAATATTGCGGACCCTTCGGTAGGGAAATGCAAGCGAATCCTGGGCCGGCTCGGTCACGGATTAAAGTTCCGCCGTTAGGGCACGGAAGTGATAGGTCGCAACTATGTCATTGCCTGCCAGTCTGTCCGACGTTCGCGATATGGATTTCATATGCTTCATGCCCACCCGTTTGATGCCTGTATCTATGGCCGAACATTGGCAAATAGTCCTGCATTGCTTGAATTACGTCCTGAACAGGCAAAGGTTGCGTAAAGTCTGATTGATCCAGATTGGCTGACGATTCAATCGAGCGCAACTGCAGTATCGGGCGCGCCGCCTACCGCCTGATACAGACCGATGATCGCGTTTATCTGGTCGGCTTCCAGTTGCACCAGAGACAGTTCGACGCCAAGCAGGCTGCGTTGCGCATCGACTTGCTCGATATAGGGCGTGTAACCCGCGCGGTAGCGGTTCCGCGCGTGCCGCAGTGCATCCGCCACGGCTGCGTGCTGGGCTTGCAGAGCGCGCTTCTGTTCATCAAGGCGCGCCACGACCGCCAGCCGGTCTTCCACTTCGCGGAAGGCGTTCAACACGGTCGAGCGATAGGCGAAAGCGGCCTGATCGCGCCGTGCGGTTGCGGCGTCAAACTGTCCCTGCAGGCGGCCGGCATTGAAAATCGGTGCGAGCAGGCTGCCACCGATCGACCAGATCGAGATCGGGTCGGCCAACAAATCGGAGATTGCTGCGCCCGCAGAGGCGCTGATCCCCAGGCTCGGCATGAAGCCTGCCCGTGCAGCCCGCATTTGCGCGTCGGATGCCGCCAGCTGATATTCTGCGACTGCAATATCGGGTCGCAGCCGCAAGAGTTGCGAGGGGATGACATCGGGAGCGGGTGGCTGCTGCAAGTCGGAGAGCAAGCCACCGCGAATGATCTCACCGGGCATCTCGCCGGTCAGCACGGACAGGGCATTTTCCTGCCGCGCGATTTGTGCCTCGATCTGCGGGACCAGCTGCGCGGTCGCCTGATATTCCGCCTGCGCCTGGCGCCATTCCAGCTGCGACGTATAGCCGACTTCTGCACGGTCTCGGGCGAACTTGAGCGCCTGCGCGCGCAATTCCAGCGTGTCGCTCAGGAC
>JBALUX010000034.1:0-21588 GCA_036963725.1 Parasphingorhabdus sp.
CTAGACCATAAGGAATTTGGATATGGCAGAATATTTGTCATTTGGTGAAATCATGCTGCGGTTGAAAACGCCGGGGCACGAACGGTTTTTCCAGTCACCCTCTTTTGAAGCAACGTTCGGTGGCGGCGAGGCCAACGTCGCGGTTGCGCTGAGCAATTATGGCCTTTCGTCGGGCTTTGTTTCGGCGCTTCCGGACAATGATGTCGGGGCTTCGGCGATTGGTGAGCTCAAACGTTTTGGTGTGGATACGTCGCACGTCCGGCGTTCGGGCGAACGGGTCGGGATCTATTTTCTCGAAACCGGAGCCAACCAGCGGCCCTCCAAGGTTATCTACGACCGTGCCCATTCGTCGATCAGCGAGTGCAAGATCGGCGATTTCGACTGGGCGAGCATTTTTGCTGGCGCGAAATGGCTCCACATCACCGGTATCACGCCGGCGCTGACACAGGATTCTGCCGATCTCAGTATACAGTGCGTCAAAGCGGCAAAACAGGTAGGCGTGACCGTTTCGTGCGATTTCAATTTCCGCGGCAAATTGTGGAAATATGGCAAGAGCGCCCCTGAAGTGATGAGCGAACTGGTCAAATATGTCGACATCGGCATTGCCAATGAAGAGGATTGCCAGAAATCGCTCGGCATCAGCGTCGACGTTGATGTTGAAACCGGCGAACTCGACACGAAAAAATATGAAGCGCTATCGGAAAAGGTGCTCGAACTTTACCCAGACATGTCGACCATCGCGATCACGCTCCGAGAAAGCCACAGCGCCGACCGCAACGGCTGGTCCGCCTGCCTGCGCAACCGGGATCAGGGTTTTAAATTGTCCCGCCACTATGAACTGACCGATATTGTTGATCGGGTTGGCGGCGGCGACAGCTTTGCTTCGGCGCTGATCTATGGCCTCAACGCTTATGACGACAAGCAGCAGTCGCTCGAGTTCGCGGTGGCGGCAAGCTGTCTGAAACATTCCATATTGGGTGATTTCAATCGCGTCACGGTTCCGGAAGTAGAGAAGCTCATGTCCGGCGATGGCTCTGGCCGCGTGCAGAGGTAGCTGCCACTTGTTGCTGAGCAAACTCAATATGTCTGTTGGCAGAAAGGCGCACCGGGACGGTAGCCAGAACATCCGCGTCGCCAATGACAACCCGTCTCACGAGCAGCAACTGTTCGAGAAATGCGTACAAAGAGAACTGGGCGGGATAATCCGGGATGGTGGCAAGCCGATAAACGGTGAGCAAGGCAAAGCCGATCCCCGGTCATAACCGATCGTCTGTTTCTTGGACTTCGCAGGTAACCACCGAGTTTCGGTCATAGCCGGTCGCCAGTTTGATGCGCTCCGCAAGTATAGCGCAGGTCACTTTTCGCATAATTACTGAGCCAAAGCTCTTTCACTAGGAAAAGCCCAAATTCGGAGCCCGCCACAGCTTGGGTATGGCGTGGGTGGCGATTTGAGCAGGGGCTTTCGACCACATCAAGCAACTGACGAAGTTCGATGACTGTCCCTATCTCTTGCCCAATCCTCGGACGCACAAGCCCTACACCGACATCAAGCGGGCGTGCAGGAGGCAAGGAAGCTGGCCGGGCTGTCTGACCTTCACTTGCACGATCTGAGGCACAGTGCGGCAAGCTTCATGATCAATGCCGGTATCGACCTTTACACGGTCGGCAAGATGATCGGTCACGTCAGTGTCGCCAGCACGACCCGCTACTCGCATCTTGCCCATGATACGCTCATGGCCGCGGCCGAAGCGGGAGCCGCCAAGCTGGATGTGAACTGGTCGAAGGGGGTATGAATTAGAGGTTTACCCGGATTGGAGCTTTCTGCCCTTGTGGTGGGATTGCTTTGATCCGGGTAGGCTTTGCTAACCCCCCTTTTTATTTTTTTTGCTTTAAAAGCAGACTGTCTGGAAACACCCCAGAAGCGAGCGTTCGCAGCAATTCGATCCTACGTCCGCTTCAGGGGTAATTGGCGTCCGGCTGCTTCTATTTTAATCCAATCATTCCGAACAGCCACAATTGGGGGGTAAGCAGAAAGCCGGGTTTTGCGCCCAAAACGACGTTAGCCCTGTGGCTGATCGGCTGTGTCTAAACCTGCGTCATTGCTTTGTTTGATTAATTCCAAAGAAATTGGCGTCTACGAAATTCTTTATGGCTGTATTGTCTTCATCATTATTTGCGCCCGTATATTTCCATATTTCCTCATGCAGGACGACCTCTTTAGACCGAGCGTCAATTCCAATCAGTGCGATCGGTACTCCCGCAGCCTTTGAGATTCGTAGGTACCCCTTTTTGTAGTCGCTCACCTTACTACGAGTTCCTTCAGGTGTTATTCCCATCCAGACATTTTCGTTACGACCAAACCATTCCACCATTTGAGATGTCACATTTTTTTGTGACGAGCGATCAATCGGCACTCCACCAAGATACTTAAAAACAGTACCGAACGGCCAGAGAAAGGCCTCTCTTTTCATCATAAAAGAAACTTTGAGGCCGACAGATTGCATACATGCCATGGCAATTATAAAATCCCAGTTGGACGTGTGAGGCATACCGACGATGATTAGCTTTTTTTTCGCCGGTAGCTTTCCAACCATTTTCCAACCCATGCACTGCAACACAAAGCGTCCAAGCCATCGCGTGAATCGATTTCCCATCCGCGGACTGGAAGCCGAAAGTATGTTGTCGTAATTTTCTCTCATCCTCAGAAACCGTTTTTTAAAGTAGCGACAACCGCGAGCTTGTTTGAAATCTGTCGAAACGTCCTGCGGCCCCCCTTTTCGGCCACGGCACTGGCACCTCCATCACAGCTATTGTTATGGCTGCCACTCCGAGATTTTGGTTTTAAACAATCCGGAGCCTCGCCTGTATGGTTCTAAGCCGTTTCATCCTCGAGTACGGACCTTTTCTGTCTCGAAAAGGTTTGGCCGATATGTGGCAGCTGCGTATGTTCCCGCTGTGACGGCCAAAGCACTGATCAGAACCGCATGCCCAAGCAAGCTAAAGGCCATGAACGTGTAGCTTCCGATAGCCAGAGAGAACGAAATTGCCCACATCCAACCGAGTAGATGCAAGACCATGTGACGGACTTGAAAGTCCTGAATATGACGAAGCGGGCTAACCTCGTGGTCGAAGATAAAAGCCCAAGTGGCGCGAGATAATTTTTTCATTTTGAAATCCTTGCTACAAAATTTTGCAAGCAATAGCTGCCTGCACTGCGTCTATTGAACATCGGTACAACCACGATGACCCATTCGAAAGACGGCCTTTAGTACAGGATTCTTTGGTTTGATGAGAATGTCTGGAATTGGGGCATTTGCCGGCCAGCCGCTTTTCATTTCCATCCAAACGGTTTGAATGAGCGAAACTGGGTGGGAGCGGTCATTGAACAAATCAGATTCGGACGACCGCTAATCGGGCCAAAGTCGGCTGCCCACTTCCAACGAACCTTAGCTAGATAGGCACAGTCAGATGTTGCGCCGACCGGTTGAGGTCACCCCGCAAATAGCCGCTATTAGCATTTGACGAGAATTCACTAACGTCCAGTGAAACTGAGAAAACGCGCATTTCCATAGAGATAAGGGTATTTGCGTATATGTTAGAAATCTCGCTCACTTATTTACATTAATGTAAACAGGGGGGCGGATAAATTGATGAAATACACGAAAACTTTCCACAATTGTAGTGGTTCAATGATCTGCTTGATCGCAAGTGTAAGCAGTGCGGCTCAGGCACAACCCGAAACTCAGTCACCTAAATTTGAGGAAGAAGTCGCGGCCGACAAAGCGGTAGCGGCCGACACAATCACCGTCGATGCCGAACTTGATATGGCACTTGGCTATCTCGACAATATATTTGCCACGCAAAATGACGAGGTAGACGATCTGATCGGTATAGCCCGGCCCAGATTGGACGTTCTGGCAAAGGGAGAAGATTACCAAATATCCTTCACCGGCCGTGGTGAAATCGGGCGCTATGAAAGCAACAACGCGGAAAATTATGATGATTGGCAGATCGGCCTGAACAGCCGTGCGCGTTTATCGTCCAAGCTCACTTTGGTCGGTGGCGGGGATTATCGCTGGGATCATGAAAACCGTTCATCGCCTGAAGATGTCAATGGATTGAACCCAACTGAGTATCAACGCGGATACGGCTTTGCAGGACTGCTCTGGAACAAGGGCGATATATCGGTGCGCGTCGCAGGAACCATCACCGATCTCGATTTTTCCGATATCCCATCGACATTCGGGACGATCAACAATGATGACCGTGACCGGGTCCACTATGAATTGGGCGGTCGGTTCGGACATAAACTGTCATCAGGCACGGATATCTTCGTTCAGGCCGCTTATGACCACCGGCGCTACGATGACGATTTTGACGATTTCGGATTTGCGAGAAGTTCTGATGGCTATTCGGCAGCGTTCGGCCTGCGTCACAAATTCTCTCCGGGTCTTAGCGGAGAAATATACGTCGGCATATTGGAACAAAATTACGACAGCCCATTGCTGCGCGATGTCAGTACCGTTGATTTTGGCGCGCTGCTTGACTGGCGTGATCCGACCGGGCTTTCCGCTACCGTCCGCGTCGACCGCACCGTGGAGGAAACAACCTTGCCGGGCGCATCCGCTTATATTCTGACCAGCGGTCAATTGTCCCTGCGCGCCATAAATACCCCCAGATTCACTTCGGGCTTCAGTCTCAGTGGCTCGCATTATGACTATATCGGTGCATCGCGATCCGAATTTGTCACGTCCACCGGACTATGGGCACGTTACTGGCTCGACAAGCGCATTTATCTGGGTGCCGACTACGACTTTTCCCAACGGACATCCAATCGTGCCGGTTTCGATTATGATGAGAACCGGCTGTTTCTAAGGATCGGTGCACAGCTGGAACCGAGGAAAAATTGGGACGCAGCCAACCAATTTTCATTGTCCAGCCAATCCGGCCCAGGCGGCGCCTACGGAGCATTATTGTTCAGCCACGGCACCGTGATCACGGGCCTCGACGGACCGCGCGGCAACGGTGGCAGCAACACGGCGGACTTCGGAGACGATGGCGCGGCGGTTGTTGCAGCGGCCGGTTATGGATTTGTCACCGGACCGATTTATTTGGGGCTGGAAGTTGAAGGCCAACTCGCAGGCCCGGAATGGAACCATATAGCCAACCGTGTTTTTTCGGTGGAAAAGAAAGACGCCTTCGGGGCAAGTCTCCGTCTTGGCTATGTCAACGCTGGCTCTGACCTTGTCTATGGTCGTTTTGGTGTCGTTTCCAGCCGGTTCCGGACGGTCTATGATCATACTGCCAGCTCTGCCGATATCAGCGAACGTGAAACTGGCATTGGATTCGGACTGGGTGCGGAAGCCGGCTTTGGATCGCGCGGTTTTGTCCGCGCGGAATATTCGCTGGCTTCTTATGGTGACTATGAGGTGCCAACAGGTCAGGGTGAATCCGACAATTTTTCTAACAGCGAAAACCAGTTTCGCTTTGGCTTAGGCTTTCGCCTTGGCGCCGCGCCCGAGTCCGACGAGCCTCCGCATGATTTTTCCGGAGCCTATGCTGGTGTACAGTTCGGTCAAGGATCGCTGATCAGCCAGAATTTCGGATTTCGGTCGGGAGGCACAGCGATCGACATCACACGTAGCAGTTCCGGGCCGGTTTTCGGCTTGTTGGCTGGTGCCGGGTTCACTTGGCAAAAATTCTATCTTGGCGCGGAGATCGACGCAGATACTTCCAATATCGATTGGAATATCGAGCGTGATCCTTCCGGCAGAATTTTCTCAACCGAGCACGAATATTCATACGGAAGCAGTGCACGGCTGGGTTACCAGGTCAGCAATTCAGCGCTGCTTTACGGGCGCATTGGTGTCGTCCGCACCAAGTTCGACACCCAGTTTTCCACCGCGAATGTCTCGGTCCGCGAAAAAAACTGGATGACAGGCACCCGCTTTGGCGGAGGGCTGGAACTGGGCATGAGTTCAAGCACGCGATTGCGGTTTGACTATACCCATACCGACTATGGCGCTTTCGACATTGAAGCTGACCAATCGGTCGACAGATTCGACAATAGCGAGAACCTTTTTCGTGTCGCAATCACTTTCAAACTGGGATGAAAGGGGACTTACACGCATGTAAGTAACATCCCTTAGAGACACAGAACGCACGGCAGTTATCTTGAAAAAGTGAAAATAAACAGAGGAGCTTATCATGCAGAACTTAGATAAATTTACTTCATACAAAAAACTTTCCATCACCACCGCTATGGCAGCCGTATTGGCGCTGGGCGTTGTACCTTTCGGATCCACCTTTGCAGCCAATGCCGCGATTCAGGACAACCATAGCAGCGGTTCTTCGGACCATAGCGATCATGACAGCGGTCAGGATAGTGATCACGGATCCAAAGGCGGAAAAGGCGGCGCGTCCGGTGAAAAAGGACAAGGCAAGAAGGGCGGCCATGACAGTCTGGAAGATATATTCCGTGACGTTACAGGCAGTGCCGAAGACGGTGAAGAAGATTCCGACAAGCCCGCATGGGCCGGTGGTGGCGGTGGAAAGAATGACCGCGGAGAAAAGCCTTCGACCGCGGGAAGCGCCAGAGGAGACCTCTATGGTGACATGTATGTCATCCTGCGCGACGTTAACGGCGTCCCGATCCTGAATGAAGACGGTTTTGTTCAACCGGTTGATGCGGACGGTAATCCGATCCCGCTGGACGAAGAGGGCGCGCCAATTGATCCGTCACTGGCGACCGAAGTCGAACTGGGCCGGTTGAACGTAGGCCGTGCGCCGACACAAGTTCTGGATCGCCGGGCTGAAGAGGTTATCACCTTGCTGAATAGCGCAACCGAGCTTTCTCTTGACGCGGCTGGTCGGCTGGTCGTGACAGTTGATGGCGTCGCCAAGACCATTGACTCTCCTTTGGAGAATCTAGCCATTTATGTGGCGCTGATGACCACCGGAACCATCCCCGGTGTGGACGATCTGCCGGGCACCGAATTTGATCATCTAGTCGATGGTGTCCTTACGGTGGAAGACTTGGCATCGGCGGCATCGTTTGCAGCGGCTGCCACGGACAAGACGGGTTCTTTTTCGGTCGACGAGGTCGCCTATCTCAATGCCTTCCTCGGTATCAATATCGAGAAGTCCGGTGATGTGGCCTATTCGGTCTTCGACTATAGCAACTTCTCTTATGATCGATCCGACATGTATGGTGATATCACGGTTGAAGTGTTGATCCAGCAACCCGACGGATCTTGGGTGCCGACCGTGATCAACGTCTATGAAGTGATCTTCGGCAGCGTGGATTATAGCAGTAGCGGTTCAATCTCGGTGTTTTCGCAAGCAGCTGATGATGCCAGAGCTATCATCAACTTCATTCATGAATATGCGCTTCCTGCTGACAGTGTGAACTAGGACGGAAGCATTCAGTAAAAGTGCTCGCCCGGATGTTTCGCTTTTTGAAATGGAGTGAGAATATCCTGGCGGGTTCGCCATCAGGGCATAAACCGGCCGAGAAAACCAGACGGAGATGATGCAATGCAATTACAATCAAACATGAGCAAACTGGCGGCGAAGGGCGCGGCTTTGATGCTCACTCTCATGCTCTTCGCCTGCATGACTGCGACGCCCTATCAGCCCAATATATCCGGTCAGAAAGTGGCGGGCGGATATTCAGATATCCGGCTAGGCGACGATCGATACCAGGTCAGTTTTGAGGGCAATACGCTGACCTCGCAAGATCGGGTAGAGAGCTATCTGCTGTTTCGCGCGGCGGAATTGACCCTCCAGAATGGCGATCAATGGTTCAAACTGATTGACCACACTACGGAAGCCGACAGGCGAACCTATGTTGACCGCTATCCGCGCGTCAGCAGATACGGAGCCTATTATGATTACTGGCGCCCCCATTGGAGCTATTATGCGGGCAGCGACTGGGTAATGTGGCATCCTTATGGCGCCAGCCGGTTCTGGTCTTACGATGTCGATGTACGCACCGTCGAAAAATTCAAGGCGCAGGCCGAGATCAAGATGGGTAAAGGGAAAATGCCTAGAAACGGCGACCGGGTCTTTGATGCTCGTACCGTGATAGCTGATCTTGGACCGACAATTGAACGTCCGGAAGACGATTGATTGTAGTGACCGCTCAAGGAGATCCTCTGAAGTCGAACCAGGGGAGTATATACTTCTAGAGCAATCGCAAGTGGGTGCGAATGACAGATGTTTGATTAAAAAGCGGCCGCCGTTGTTGAATTTCTCCAATGTCCGCAACGGGGGTTTTTGCAGACCAGCCGCTTTTATTTCCCATTCAATCAGGCGAATGACCGAAATTGGGTGGGAAGCTGCCTGTCCGCTTGTGGAATGTTAGATTGCGGAAGCTGACATTCAAACACGCCGGCGGACATGACAGCTTAGCGCCCAAATTCAAACTTGGCTTAGTGGCCGCCTCATCCTGAAAGTGGCCATTAGGCTTCAGTAAGTTTTTTTGGAAAAGCTGGATGAGAAATTCAAAATCCAGTGGGATAATTGGGAATATGATGGCATCCATACTGTCGAAATAGTCGGCTGTACTTTGTGCCGCATTGTCGATCCGGTCATTAGCGGCCTATTGTAATAACCATGACCGTCCTTATCCCCGTGCTGGGAGACCAGCTTTCACCGAGCCTGCCGACATTGACCGAGGCGGACCGGGAAAAGTCTGTCATTTTGATGATGGAGGTAATGGAGGAGGCAAGTTATGTGCCTCATCATCCGAAGAAAATTGCCTTCATCTTCTCCGCGATGCGCCACTATGCCCAAGAACTGCGGGACCAAGGCTGGGTGGTCGACTATGTGCCGCTGGACGATGAAGGCAATTCCGGAAATTTCACCGGCGAGGTGAAGCGCGCCATCTCTCGCCATCAAGCCACGGCCGTGCATATCACCGAAGCTTCGGAATATCGCGTGATGGAGATGATTGACGGCTGGAAACAGGCGTTCGACGTTCCGGTTACCATCCACCCTGATAACCGCTTTATTTGCGACCACTCGACATTCGACAATTGGGCGAAAGGGCGCAAGACGTTGCGGATGGAGAATTTCTATCGCGACAGGCGCAAAAGCACAGGATTGCTGATGGATGGCGACGAGCCGGAAGGCGGATCGTGGAACTATGACAGCGATAATCGAAAACCGGCGAAAGAGGATGCTTCCATGCCACAGCCGCTGCGTTTCGAACCGGATGAAATAACACGGGAAGTTCTGGCGCTTGTCGATGATCGCTTCCCCGATAGCTTCGGAACTCTGGAAAACTATTGGTTCGGCGCAACGCGCGCCGATGCCGAAAAAGTCCTCGATGCGTTCATCGACCGCGCACTTCCTTGTTTTGGCGACTATCAGGACGCCATGCTGACAGATCAGAAATTTCTCTTTCACGCGTTGATTTCGATCTACCTAAATGTCGGACTGCTTGACCCGCTTGCGGTTTGCCGCCGCGTCGAGGATGAATATCGTAACGGCCGGGCACCTTTGAACGCAGCTGAAGGTTTCATTCGTCAGATCATTGGTTGGCGAGAATATGTGCGCGGTATCTATTGGCGCGAGATGCCCGGATATGAAGAAAATAACGCGCTAGGTGCCGACCGTGATCTTCCCGGATTCTACTGGTCTGGCGAAACCGATATGGCCTGTATGAAAGCCTGCATAACCCAGACCCGTGATGAAGCTTATGCCCACCATATCCAGCGCCTGATGGTCACCGGCAATTTTGCATTGATCGCGGGCATCGATCCGAAGCAACTGCATATCTGGTATCTCTCAGTCTACGCCGATGCGTTCGAATGGGTCGAGCTTCCGAACACCTTGGGTATGAGCCAGTTTGGCGATGGTGGTCTGCTGGCCTCCAAACCCTATGCGTCCAGCGGATCCTATATAAACAAGATGAGCGATTATTGCAAAAATTGCAGCTACTCCGTGAGCAAGAAAGAGGGCAAGGACGCCTGCCCTTTCAACTATCTCTACTGGGATTTTGTCGGTCGGCATGCAGAGCGTTTTCGCAGCAATCCGCGTATGGCAATGATGGTCAGCAGCTATGGAAAGTTCAGCGACGACAAGAAGGCACAAATCGACGCGGATGCGCGGCGCTTTCTGGACAATCTGGACTAGCGTTTCCGCCTGCACTCATCCGAACAGTAGCGAACATTCTCCCAGTCACGCGCCCATTTTTTCCGCCACGCGAACGGCCGCCCGCAGGCTTCGCAGACTTTGGCCGGCAGGTCGGCTTTCTTGCGCATCTTTGGCATGGCTCAGCTTTCCTCGACGCCGAAATGTTCGTCCACAAGACCACGAATATCTATTCTGGCTTTCAATCGCGCCGCGAGCAACGCCATGCCGCTGATCTTGCGCTGGATAAAAAGCAAGTCGGTGGGCGGGATATGCCATGCTGACCGGTCCGCTGCCATATCCATGCCTTGGTCGCGCAAGATGTTCACAAACCCCCGGTCCCCAAAATCAAACAGGCCAGGCCGGTTTAATTCTCCGACGATGACATCGATCATCGCATCAATCCGGTCCCGGTGCCGCGCGACCGCTGCCTCGCCGACAAAGCCGGTTGCTATCGCTTCCTCCCGCACCGTGTCACGATCACCATTGAGGGCGGCGGTTATCAGCCGCCGATATTCGGCGGCTATTTTCGCATCGACCTGTCTGGTTGCGCCAAAGTCGAGCAGAACCAACTTGCCCGTATCCGGCTGATAGCGGTAATTGGCGAAATTAGGGTCCGACTGGACGATCCCGAATTCAAACAATTCTCGCATAACCAGCTTAAACAACAAATGCATGGCTGCGTCACGGGTCTCCTGCGGTGCGTCCACAAGGGTCTCGATCGCCTTGCCCTCGACAAAGCTCATTGCCAGAACCTGATCCGTGGTAAATTCATTGTCGAGAACAGGAATGACATAATCGGGTGAATTGACCAGCAACTCTCCAAACAAGGCCAAATATCGACCTTCCCGGACATAATCAGCTTCCTCGCGAAGCTGTTTCTTGGCCTCTGCCAGTAGCGGTGCGATGTCCAAATCGCGCGGCAGGAGATTCGAGACCCGCAATAGCGTCGCGACATTGTCGACGTCGGCATCGATGCTTTCCCTCACACCGGGATATTGAACCTTTATCGCAAGGTCCCGACCGTCCGGTGTCTTTGCCCTGTGAACCTGGCCAATGGATGCAGCCGCTATGGGTGTAGCGCCAAATCGGGTAAAGCGCTTGCGCCAGTCCTGCCCCCATTGCTGAGCCAGAACCTGCTGCAATTGCCGAGGCGGCATCCGGCGGGCGTTGTCGCGCAGCCGCGCCATGATTTCGGCCAGTTCCGGGGGAAGCATATCTCCGGCGTCCATCGAGATCATCTGGCCGAGCTTCATCGCAGCTCCGCGCAAATGCGACAGCCGGTCTGCCACTCTGGCCACATTGCCGGGAGTGAGCATCATATCGCGCATCGCGGGACGTTCCCCGTCGGCCAATCTCCGGGCGCCTTCGGCAATCATACCGCCTGCGACACCACTGGCCAAACGCCCGAATTGACCAAGACGAGATAATCTGCCGCGCGGGACGGTGCGGTCTTTTTGTTTCTTGCTATTGTCAGTCATGATTTTACCACCCCCGGCTTCCCGGCACACCTTTGAACGGGCCGGCCAGTTTGCTGGTTATCCTGCCACCGTAGAAATCACCGGGCTGGGGCGTCACGATTTCACCGTCGACGCGACACCGGTCGAAGGGACCGGCATAAAAGGCAATATGATCCCGCAGAATTGAAAAGTCCGCACTAGGGTCGGGATAGCTCCAGCCGATGCGCGGCAGTATGGTTTTACCGACAACCACATCCCAATAGACTGCGGCGCCTTTCCACTCGCAATAGGAGCTCCCTTCCGCCCTTCGCAGCAGGCCGGAGCCAATGTCCGATAACGGAATATAATAGGTAGGCGGATGACTGGTTTCGAGCGTGCGAACGCTTGCGCGCGTGCCGGCCACAACCTGTCCTTGATGCTCGATGGTGATCCGCGCGGGACATGGCTCGGCGACCGCCGGACGGGGATAGTTCCAGACGCTCTCCTGTCCCGGTCCGATCGGATCTGGTCGAGGCCTCATGGCTTCAGGCGCCCGCCGGCATAGCGCTGCAGTCGCGGACGAATGCGCAAGAATAACCGATAGGCAGATTCGAGCATGGGCAAAACCCCTGGGAACCGAGCCGCAATGCCCAGCGGGCGCAAAAGCGGCACCGCTCGCCACATCGCGGCAAACGCGGCCGCACCCGACAGCAGGATGTCATTTTCCCGGGCGTGAAAGCGGTCGAGCATGAATTTACGATCGAGGGGGCAGGATATATCGGGCAATGACAAGTCGACAAACCGGATGGCATCCTTCTTGTCGAGCCGCCGAAAGAATGCGATCTCCCGAAGACATAGCGGGCATCCGCCATCATACCAGACTGTAACCTTGTTCATATTTTCCTACTCGTCCATTGGGACATATTGCGAAATCCAACACTCTTTGCGAAACCTAGGGTTCTGATAGCTTGGAGAACCGATATCTTATGGTTCCCTATGCGAACATATTCCTCGCACGACCATACGGCTGAAAGACCTATGTTATGAAAATTGCTATTGTTGGTTCAGGCCTTTCCGGGCTCGCCTGTGCGGACCATTTGGTCGCGGCCGGACATCAGGCCTGCCTTTTCGACAAGGCCCGCGGACCCGGAGGGCGCATGTCGACGCGGCGGGCAGACACTGCCGCCGGCCAGGTAAGCTTTGACCATGGTGCGCAATATTTCACCGCCCGCGATCCGGCATTTCAGACCGTGGTAAAGCAATGGCAGGAGTCCGGTACAGCGGCGCTTTGGGCTGCTGCGGGTCCAGACGCCTGGGTTGGCGTGCCGACCATGAACGCGCCGATCAAGGCGCTCGCGGCGCGTCATGATGTCGCATGGTCCATGCGTATAGACGGGTTGGTAAAACAGGGGGACAGCTGGCAACTGGCGAGCGAGGACCACATTATCGAGGCGCTATTCGACGCCGTCATTTTGGCGATACCGGCGGAGCAGGCGGCGTCTTTGCTGGAACCGTGGGAAAGCGATTTTCAGGCGCTGGCCGAAAACACGGTTTCCGCTCCCTGCTGGACCTTGATGCTGGCCTACGCCGACCCGGTAAAGACAAGCAGAGCAACTTTGCGTGACGATATCGTCATAGGTTGGGCCGCACGCAATTCGGACAAGCCTGGCCGCACAGGACCGGATAGCTGGGTCATACAGGCATCTCCGGATTGGTCGATCGAACATCTGGAAGATAGTCCGCAACAGATTGTAGCGGCACTATCCGATCGCTTTGGTGTACTGCTGGGCGTTTCTCTCCCCGATCCGTTGATCGCGTCCGCCCACCGATGGCGCTATGCACGTTCAGGTAAAACGGATCATAGCGCGCTCTATAGAGGTGATCTCAAGATCGGCGTCTGTGGAGACTGGCTGATCGGACCGAGAGTAGAATGTGCGTGGCTGTCTGGGGTGGCGCTCGCAAAGATGGTCCTCGCCTGAGGGGCAGCCGAAAACGCTCGAGATCAAAACACGAAACGCGTCATCCAAGACGCTGAATCGTGTGCTGTCGTCAAATACCGGAAACTGATATTTTGACGCCTACGCGTCTGTCGTCTGTTATAGGGATCGCCCCTCCTAACAGCAGACTGTACGCTATCGGCCCAGGAGCTGACGTCTAAATTCAGTCCGTCGAAAGACTGCTACCCACCTAGTTTCCGTAATTAGCTCTGATCAGATGGAAGATAAATGCGGCTGGTCTGGAAACGCCCCAATTGCAGACATTCGCCGCAATCAAATTCTACGTCCGCTTCGCGTCCCAATCTCGGTCGTTCAGTTGATGTCTGTCACTGCCTAACAGCGGACATCGAGGCATTTTTTCGCGTGCGTGCCATGTGACTTCGTTGCCGAGGAAAGTCCTCATCCATATTCCATCCACATTCTCGGGTTAACTGCCATCTGAACAGATTGATTTTTTAGGTGCAGATATGCTGAGTGTGATTGAACAAAAACTACCGCTTTGGGCCACTTCAAGCCTGTTGATATTGGCGCTGGCCGGTTGTGGCGGCGATAATTCCGGAACGGACAGCACGATCACCTTGCCGATAGGGTCAACGCCCACCCCTTCTCCGACACCTTCGCCAACGCCCACTCCGACCGGCACTTCGACCGCTGCAGTGGATTGTCCGTATAGCGGAAGTTATATGGGGAACTACAGCACTGCCGGAATGCTGACTGCAACTTGGAGCTGGGCTTGCAGTGCTACGTTACGTAGCCTGACCGCCAATGGCTTGCCAGATCATGCCATTGGCACGTTTCCCAACCCTGGTAATCCGAACACTATTACTGTCCAGACGGTCAGCAGTTCAATGACTTTGACGCCGACGATGGGGACAACCAATACCCAGATTGGTGGACCCGGCGGAGCTTCGGCTTTTGCGCGTAATGGTGTCAAATTTGATCCGGGCACCGGCGGCAGTTGCGCGAGCGACATAACCGCATCGTCTCAATGCAATCTGGGCGGCGGGGTTGATCAGTGGCGGATTGAGGCACTGGGACAGAGTGCGTTTGATTTCGGCACAGATGTGAACAACGCGCATGTTCAACCGGGCGGCGTCTATCATTATCACGGGATGCCTGAAGGAATTCTGACCAACGCAGGCGCATCTGAGAGCAACAAAAAAATGGTGCTTATCGGTTGGGCTGGTGATGGTTATCCCATCTACGGACGCTATTGTTATTCCAGCGCAATGGACGCAACCAGCGCGTTGAAAGTCTGCACCGGCAGTTTTGGCAAAGACACTGTCGCTGATTCCGGGCGTCCATCAATCAATCTTGTTCCGCTCGGTGCGTTTCTGTCTGACTGGACATATTCGGCAGGTTCGGGAGATCTTGATGACTGCAACGGTCGGACAGGCGTGACACCGGAATTTCCGAACGGAATTTATTACTACATGGCCACCGACAGCTACCCCTATATGAGCCGGTGCCTGAAAGGGACTATCTGATATCATGTTGAAGAAAACGATCTACTATAGCACTGGCTGCCTCGCATTTGGCGGTCTGTTGGGTTTCGCCGCAGTCAGTCTGTCCGCGCAGCAAGGTCCACCGCGCGGACAACGGGGCGGTGACGGCAGGCCGACTGATGCGATGTTGAAAGCCTGTTCTGCGAAACAGGCCGACGATAGTTGCACCGTGAGCGGTGAAGGTGGAGCGTCAACCGAAGGCACTTGTCGCGCTCCTCAAGGCCGTCCACTAGCCTGCGTTTCCGCAGGGGGTCCGAATGGTGGACCTCCCGGTGGCGGTGGACCCGGTGGAGCCGGCGGCCCACCAATGGGCGCATCGAATACTGGGGATCGGGTATCTAACGTAGAGACCTACACCATGGGTATATTGTGCAACTATGCCGCCGATACGACGAACCCAAAGATCGGCCTGACCAGCAAGGCGCAATGGGCTTGTGCCCGGGGGCAGCGCACATTGACGGCCAACGGCATTCCCGATCATGATGTCGGACAATTCCCTAGCCCCGCAAATCCTAATAAAATTTCAGCGCAAACGGTTCGCTTCACCGTGACAACCTCACCAGTCCAATATTCAGGGCCGGGTGGCCGCGTGAAGGAACCGGTGATGGGGCTTAACGGAATCAAATTTGATCCGGGCACGGGCGGAAGCTGCAAGGACGATATTACCGATCCTGCACAATGTCCCCTCGGCCCCGGTGGCGGAGGGAGATGGAATATCGAGGCTCTGGGCCAAGATCTTTTTGATTTTGGTGAAGATGCCAACCATGCCCATGTCCAGCCAGGCGGCGCATATCACTATCACGGGGTGCCCGATGGCATGCTGTCGGCTGACGCGAAGGCCGGAAAGCAGATGGCAATTATCGGCTGGGCCGCTGACGGCTTTCCCGTTTACGCGCGCTACGGTTATCCCAAAGCAGGGGTGATGCTCGCTGCGCTCAAACTCATGGCGCCGAGCTACCGGTTGAAACAGACCCCCGATTCCGGAAGGCCGTCTGTCGCGATTGTGCCGATGGGCACTTTTATGCAGGATTGGGAATTTGTCGAAGGACTGGGCGATCTGGACGAATGCAACGGACGCTTTGGTTCAACGCCGGAATTTCCCCAAGGCATTTATCATTATTATGCTACGGACGCCTATCCCTATGTCCAACGCTGCGTGAAAGGCTCTATCGACAGCGAGCCGACGATACAGAGACAGGGAGCAGGCCCCGGTGGCGGAGGTGGCAAAGGGCGTCCGAAAAAAGGCGGCGGCAACCGGCCTCCACCGCGCTGATAGGATGATGAAGTTTCGAATATTTGCAGCGTTGTGGCTGCTGTTTGCGGCTGGCACGGCGCAGGCCCATTTGCTTCCCAAGAAAAATGCAACGATGAAGATTGTCGACAATTCGGCAAATTTTGTCGTGTCTGTGCCGGTGTCCGCACTGGTCGGCGTTGACGAAGATGGCAATGGAACCCTCTCGGCACAGGAAATTGATGGTCACAACGAGATCATCAAAATCCAGTTTGCGAACCGGTTTAAAGTTTCCAGCGAGGGAAAAACGGGCAGCACCAGACTAACATGGGTGATGCCGCCCGATATCAACGGCATGGAACCGGAAACCGATTATCTAGTCATTATGCACAGCACGGAGTTTGCGTCTGTTCCGGAGAACCCTTTGCTCTCCACCGATCTGTTCGGTAGCAAAGACGGCGAAGGCCAGATAACGATCAAGGCAACCCACGGCGAGACTGTCGAAGTGGCGATATTCCGCCCCGGCGCGTCGAGCCATCAGTTTTTCCTGGGCGCATGGGCGACTTTTGCGGACTATGTCCGTATCGGCGTGGAGCATATACTGGGCGGCGTGGATCACCTGTTGTTCCTGCTCACCATCGTGATTGCAGGAGCGGGCTGGCGCTACTGGCTGGGCGTTATCACCAGCTTCACCATCGCGCACAGCATCACGCTTGGCCTCTCGACATTGGGCATATTCAGTATATCTGCGGCTATTGTCGAACCTGCGATAGCCGCGAGCATCGTCATCATAGCGGTGCTAAATCTCGTCTATCGAGGCCGCGACGACGCCCGCATCGGATGGACCAGAATTGCGCTGGTCTTCGCCTGCGGTCTGATCCACGGCTTTGGTTTCGCATCGGCCATCGGCGCAATGGTGCAGGATGGCGGGAGCCTGATCGCCATGCTCGCCGGTTTCAATATCGGAATCGAGATCGGGCAGTTCCTGTTTCTCGGCGCGGTATTGCTGCTGATCATGCTCTTTCGTAAGTTCGGGCAAGAGAGGGTCGCAAGATGGATTCCGCAATTGGCGTCCATCGCGGCGGCGGTTTTCGGATCGGTGATATTCATGCAGCGGGTTGTTTGAAAACAGAGAATTACGGAACTAATCTAGGGCAAACCGATAACCCGACCCGTAGACCGAGGCGATACACTGCACCTTACCATTGACGGCAGCAGCCTTACGCCGGATATTTTTGATATGGCTGTCAATTGCCCGGTCACCGCTTTCGCTGGCATGCTCGCCCAGCGCATCGAGCAATTGGTCGCGTGAAAACACACGCCCTGGTTGTTTCATCATCGATGCCAATATCCGGTATTCGGACGGGGATAGATCGAGCCATTTGCCAAACCATGCAATCCGCTGGCCGCGTTCATCAATCAAATGCGTCTTGTTTACCGGGTTATTGGTGACCCGGCCTTCTGCGCGGCGGATCAGGGCATTGACTCGGGCAATGACTTCCTGCGCGCTAAACGGCTTGGTTACATAATCATCGGCCCCGTCGCCGAGACTTTTGAGTTTGTCAATTTCTTCCACTCTGGCGGTCAGCATCAGTATCGGCACATCACTAAATTTGCGAACCTCCCGGCAGATGGTCATACCATCGCTGGCTGGTAGCATGATGTCGAGGATCATTGCCGCCGGTTTATCGTCGCGGACCGAGGAGACAACCGAACGCCCATCCAGAAAACAGCGCGGCTCATGACCGTTGCTGGCAAGATAGTCAGCGAGAATCCGCGAGATTTTTGGATCGTCCTCGACGACATATATGATGCGCTTCTCGGTCAAACCTGGTCCTTATCTAGCGGAATGGAAACGGTGATGGAAAGACCGCCAATGTCCGATGCGGAGGCGGAAATCCGGCCACTATGGGCTTCAGCGATTTTCTGGCTAACCGCCAGGCCGAGACCGCTGCCTCCGCTTTGACGGCTACGCGCATCGTCGACGCGGTATAAAGGTTCAAACAGATGCGGAAAATGCCGGACCTCGACCGAGGGTGCGCTGTCGTTAATTGTGATCATAGCATTATCGCTCTCAACGGACAGGTTCACGATGATTTCACCGGGCGCGTCAGTAAATCGCAGCGAATTGGTCAATAGCGCGTTGAGCAGCTGATCAATTCTGCCGCCATCCCAATTAACCGGCAGGCTTTCATAAGGCTCGGTATTGGCGACTAACGTCAGTCCCGCATCCTGCGCCTTTTGCTGGAAGCGCTCGACCGCCCCTTTGAGCAAGGCAACCGCATCGCCGGGTTCAAAATGACAGATGGAACCCGAGAGATCGGATACCGCGAGAAAATGCAGGTCGTCCACAAGACGGTTCAACAATTTCGTCTCATCGGAGAGCGATACGACCGCCTCCATATTGATCGGCCGCACACCATCCTTGAGCGCGTCTAGCTCGCCAGTAAGCACAGCCAATGGCGTCCGCAATTCATGACCAATTTCCGCCAACCAACGCCGCCGCGCGGTATCAAGCTGCTCCAGACTTTCGGCCATGGCGTTGATATTATTCCCCATGGCCGCGACTTCATCGGAACCGCTTGTTTCAATGCGCGTATCAAAATCGCCATGAGCGATGGCATCGGTCGCGTCCTGCATAGCGCCGAGCCGGCGCGCGCCGCCACGTGCAATCCATAAGGCAGCAATCGCCGCGACTACTAGTAATATAGCGGTCAAAACAGCTGCACCAATATACTGCCGCTGGAGGAAGCGTGCATCGATATCACGTGGTGCCGGACCGCGTGGTAACAGCGCAATCGTTCCGATAAGTTGATCGGCAACCTCAACGCGCCGTTCTATAGGTTTTCCGGGGAAATGATCGCGCGGCAGCGGCGGACCGGAGATTTTTTGTCCACTGGTATCGAAATAGATTAGGCGGGGCATGAATGACAGTGGCGGTCGGCGATCACCCGGCGGCGAACGTCGTTCAGTCGATGGCTCGCTTGGCGGAAGAACATCTGGTCGCTGTGCAGGCGGTGGCGGGCGAACATCGCTAGGCCGGTTTTGTGCAATCAGTTGTTCGAAGTCATCGGGAGCGAGTTTGCGCTGCGAGGCTATCGCAGAAAGCTGCTGGCTATATTCGGCAGCGACGCCCTCGAGCGATTCCACATCGCGCGCATCAAGATAATCATCAAACCCGCTTCGCAAATTAAGCGACAAGACCGCCGCCATGGCCAGCGCAGCCAGCAGCGCGGTGAGCGCAACCAGCAGAAATATCTTATGAAACAGACGCAAATGCATATTTGATTACTAACCCGTAAGCCCTGCAACGTCTTGCACGCCATTTGTGTGGAAATTATGAGCAGGCAATTTAGCGGCTGTTCTAACCATAGCAACATTATCGCGGCCTTGGCCTCGATTGCGGCCTTCGATGGGTGGTTCGCGACTGTTCGGAAACAAGATAGGGGTAAGTTCTAGTTACCTGCGTCCCGGCGTTCATCAAACCATTTGCGCATAATTGCCGCCTGACAACCCGAGAATCCAAACGAACCAACCACGGAGCAACTATTGGGGCGGCCTGCGCGGGCGGCTTCGTCATGAGATGCTACCACCGATGTCCAGCTTTGCTCCCCGGGTTCTTCTTCCTCAACCTCGCGCAATTCTTTGGGGATGCGATAACGTTCGGACTCCGGGCGCTGCGCGCAAACAACTATTTCGCCCGCTTGCGATTCCGGACACTCATCTCCGCCATAGGTCACCAGAACATTGATGCGTTCCGGCGTGTCTAAGGGCACGGTAGATTTTGCTGCTGCGCCAGAACACCATATGCAGCTCGTCAATCCAATTGCTAAAGCGGTAACAAAGTTTTGCTGGAACACGTTCTTAACCTCTCGAACTTTCTCTCTATTCATGATTGCTCCAGTTCCCATTGGACTATTTGCGATCACCAAAGCTTGCTTAGGGGACTGAACAAAGGGCACTGTTCGCCCTGGAAAACAAAATGTCTGGAAAAATGGTGCCGCCGCATAGGCCCTTGGGGGAAGGACTGGTTATAGCCATCGCAGCGGCACCTCCACCGCAAGCTGACTAGGGAGGGAGCGCCAGCTGTTCTGCGGTGTAACTCGTGATCGTCGAAAAATTGGGTGATCGGAATCTTCCGGATAAAAATCCCAAGGTCTGACCTGATATCTATCTAACTATTTTTGTCCTTCAAATCTGCTTCCGTTCAACTGCCATTTGAGACCTAGGTCAGGATTGTGGATGCAATATGGATGGCCGTGATCGAATAGATAAATAAAGTCGGCTTTGCTGTGCAGCTAACTAAAACCGGCCAGTCCGCAAACGGCCCAGGAGCGGCCGTCCAAGTTAAGTCGATTGTATGACTGCTGCCCACCCACTTGCGGTCATAGTCGATCGCCAGTTTCCTGATCTCCGCAGGTATAGCGCAGGTCATTTTTTGCATAATTACTGAGCCAAAGATCTTTCGATAGGAAAAGCCCAAATCCCGTGCTCTCCACAGCTTGGGTATGGTGCAGTCCTCGGCTAAACACCGGCTGGTTAGGGGGCGTAACCCTTGATAATCCTGACCTTTTGGCAATCCATCCCTTGCATTGGTAATGACGAGGTCGAGAGTTTAATGCTCTCGAGCAGCACCATTTTCCTCGCGCTCGAACTGGTCGCCGATGGCGGTCGCATGCTGAATGTAACGACTTTGGATTTATACACGACCGAAGCGCAATCAAGCGGCTAGAAGGCGTTGAAAAAAGGTGAATTTCCATCGCGGCTGTTGCCGGCGCGATTTTGGCTGGAGTGAAGTTGTACGCGCGCAAAGTTGGCGCATTTCGCAATTACCCGCTACACCAACGGTTAAACAAACCGAAAAAGGATTTTGATATGCGTGCATGGGCCCTGAAGAGTCGTCCCGCCGGTACCCCGGTGGCTGATAATTTCCAGATGATAGAGGCAGCGGATGCCCCGCTTGGCGAAGGCGAATATCGCATCACGAATAGCTGGCTGTCGGTTGACCCCTATATGCGCGGACGGATGAATGACGTGAAAAGCTACGCGCCCCCGTTCGGCATCGGTGAAGCGATGACCGGCGGCGCGGTTGGCACGGTAACCGAAAGCAACAACGCCGATTATCCGGTCGGATGCAAAGTGCTGCATATGGCGGGCTGGCGCGACACGGCTGTCGCTGGCGGCAGCAACCCTCCCGAAGGCGGAATGCCACCGGTGAAGCTTCCCGATCTCGGGGTTGCCGATCAACATTGGTTGTCCATCATCGGAATGCCAGGAGG
>JBALUX010000035.1:0-21442 GCA_036963725.1 Parasphingorhabdus sp.
CGGAGGCAACGTGCTTCCGTGAGAGATGCTGAAACAAGTTCAGCATGACGAGCGAAAGAATTAGCCTGAGCCAATTCCATATAATCCGAAGGGGGGTTTTGGTCGCTCTGCCGCGTTAGAAAACGCTGGCTGCGTGCCCGTGTGTCTCCACACGAAAAAACTGATCCCCGTCTAGGCTGGAAATTAAGAGGGCCAAATTACCCTCACCCGCTGTCTCGGACGGAAATTGTGATTCTTTTGACGGAAGCACAATTTGTAGGGGAGCCATTAACGGGATTCTTCCAGATGTCAATGTTCCGCTGCGATTTTACGGCGTGCTTATTCCCCTCTCCCGTGAGGGAGAGGGATGTGGAGACTTGGCAACTTGTTGCCTAGTCGTAGCTGGGTGAGGGTGTTCCGAGCTGTCGAGGGCAGAACGCCCTCATCCAACTGCGCCTAATCCGCTTCGCGAATAAGGCTTCGTATCCTTCTCCCTCACGGGAGAAGGTTTACTGATCCCGCTGCAGCACCCCCGGCTCGATCTCGTAATAATCACCCTTGTCGGCGACAAAGATATGGCTCCAGATTTTCGTCTCTGTCGGCTTATCGAGACAGCCCATGGCGATGGCGATCTTGTCATGGTGGATCGGGTCCCAGAACAGGAAGGACCCGCAGGTGTCGCAGAAGCCGCGGCGGACTTTTTCGGAGGACTGGTACCAGCGGATATGGTCTTCGCCGTGGATGCTGACGGCGCTGGTCGGGACGTCGATCGAGGCCCAGTAATGGCCGGACTGCTTGCGGCACTGGCTGCAGTGGCAGGCATCGGCCTCGGGCAGGTCGCCGGCGACTTCGATATGGATTGCGCCGCAGAGGCAGGAGCCCTTGTGCATATTTCCCTCCCGGAAGTTGTTCGGGAGCAATCTTAAAGGAAAAATGTCGCGTTTTGAAAGCGGCAAATGGGCCCTCGGGGGTCAGACGCGGGAAACGCTCACTCTTTGCTCGACCATGTTCATGCTGCCGAAGGCGGTTAGGAAGGAGACGTCGGTGGCGTCGCGGCCGATACCGATGACCGCCATGTCGGATGCCTGCGCCATGCCGGTGGGGTCGATCAGGTGCCAGTGACCATCGAGAAAGACCTCGGGCACGGCGTGGAAATCCTGCGGCCGGACGTCTGGGGCATAGGTGCTGGCGAAGCGGGCCGGGATATTGGCAGCGCGGGCCATGCTGATCATTATATGGGCATAATCGCGGCACACGCCCTTGCGTGCGGCAAAGCTCTGCTCGGCGTTGCTGTTGGCATTGTCGACATCGGAGCCATAGGTCATGGTCCGCTGCATATAGTCGGCGATCGCGGCGACCAGCGGGCCGCCGCTCAGACCGGAAAATTCGCTGGTGACCACCTGGTCAAAGGCATGGACCGAACAATAGAGTGAGTTGAAAAGATAGGGCACGGCTTCGCCCGGCAGGTCTGACAGGGCGGTGGCTCGCAGAGTGGTGAAATCCGGATTGGCGCGATCGATCGCGACCCGCGCGGTGTAGGAGACGGCGAGCTGTTCCTGCTGCGTGGTCCATAGCCTGGTGCCGATGCCGTCATGAGCCGGGACCACGGATTTGTTGCCGGCGGGACCGATATCGATGTTCGCATCGATAAGTGTCTGGTCGGACGTCGCCGCCGCCTCGACCTGCACCAATATCGTGCAGGGCGCGGGGAGGCGGTAGGACAGGTCCGCGCTGATCTGCAATATTGTCATATCGGTCCTTATAGAAAATATGGCGCATGAAAAAAGGCCGGACTTGCGCCCGGCCTTTTTCTAAAAGCTGTTCAAGTCATCCCTGCTTTCGCCGGGGCGACACGGGATGGGTTAAGCGCCTTCAATCTCGCTGAGATCGATTTTGAGGCCCGGTCCCATGGTTGTGCTCAGTCCGACTTTGCGGACATATTTGCCCTTGGCGCCGGCTGGCTTTGCCTTGACCACGGTGTTGACCAGTGCATCGAAATTCTTGCGCAGATCGGCTTCGGAGAAGCTGGTCTTGCCGATGCCGTTATGGATGATACCGGCTTTTTCGACGCGATATTCGATCTGGCCGCCCTTGGCGTCCTTGACCGCTTGGCCGACGTTCGGGGTAACCGTGCCGAGTTTCGGGTTAGGCATCAGGCCTTTTGGACCCAGAACCTTGCCGAGACGGCCGACGAGGCCCATCATGTCAGGAGTTGCGATGATGCGATCATAGTTGAGGTCGCCGCCTTGCATGGCTTCCATCAGATCTTCAGCACCGACCGTATCAGCGCCTGCTTCCCGTGCTTCGTCTGCTTTCGCATCCTTGGCAAATACTGCAACGCGGGCGGTTTTGCCGGTTCCGGCTGGCAGCGAGATCACGCCGCGAACCATCTGGTCTGCGTGGCGGGGATCGACACCGAGGTTGATCGCGACATCAAGTGTCTCGTCAAACTTCGAGGTAGAAGCGAGGCCTTTCAGCGTCTTGATAGCTTCGTCGATGCTGTACAGTTTTTCACGGTCAACTTTTTCGTTGATCGCCTGCATTTTTTTGGAGAGTTTCGCCATATTCTTATCCCTCCACCACATCTACGCCCATCGAGCGCGCGGTGCCTGAAATGATTTTCATAGCCTGATCAATGCTGTTGGCATTGAGGTCGGCCATTTTCGTTTCGGCGATTTCCTTGATCTGCGAAGACTTGATCGATCCGCCAGAGACTTTGCCCGGTTCGCTGGAACCTTTTTTCAGCTTGGCGACCTTCTTGATCAGGTAGCTGGCTGGTGGTGTCTTGGTTTCGAAGGTGAAGCTGCGATCGCCATAGACCGTAATCTTGGTCGGGATCGGAGTGCCTTTTTCAAGCTTGTCCGTAGCCGCGTTAAACGCCTTACAGAATTCCATGATGTTAACGCCGCGCTGACCCAATGCCGGGCCGATTGGCGGGGATGGATTTGCAATACCGGCAGGTACTTGCAAATTGATATAACCATCAATTTTCTTAGCCATTTGGCTGTCCTTTCATTCTTTTGGGATTGGCGAAATTGCCGCACCCGCAAATTAAGTGGTCAAACGGAGAGCGAGCCCTCCTTCCACACTGGTATTCTGGAGCAAGCTCCGGAATTTCTTTTGTGCTCCGGACTTGGGTCCGAAGCGATGCGCGACAATCGCAATGTCTGTTTCTTGTCGCACCGGTTCTGCATCTGGCGCGGAACACAAAACTAGCTGATCAGGTCGACTTCGCCGAAGTCCAGTTCGACCGGGGTTGCGCGACCGAAGATGGACACGGAAACCTTGACCTTGTTCTTGTCGAAATCCAGTTCCTCGACAATGCCGTTGAAGCTGTTGAACGGGCCGGATTTGACCTTGACCTCGTCGCCGATTTCGTAAGCGACCGTGATCCGTTCTTTCGGAGCGTTGGCGGCTTCTTCCTTGGTGTTGAGAATGCGGGCCGCTTCGGCTTCGCTGATCGCCTGAGGCTTGCCGCTGCTGCCGAGGAAGCCGGTTACCTTGGGCTGGTTCTTGACCAGGTGATAAACATCATCGGTCATTTCCAGCTTGGCCAGAACATAGCCGGGGAAGAATTTCCGCTCCGACTGGATCTTCTTGCCGCGCTTGACTTCGGTAATGGTCTCGGTCGGGACTTCGATATCCTCGACCAGTTCGGTCAGGCCAAGACGCTTGGCGTCGGCCTCGATCGCTTCCTTGACCTTGTGTTCAAAGCCCGAATAAGCGTGAATGATGTACCAGCGTGCCATGCGAATAACCTAAAAAATCTGTGTGGGGCGTTTATGCAAGGCTCAGGAGCCAGGCTACAATCCCGTTAAAAACCGAATCAACGCCAAGAAAAAACAGGCCGAGTATCGTGGTCATGATCAGCACGAGGATCGCCGTACGGACGGTCTCGGGCCATGTAGGCCAGACGACCTTATTGGTCTCGGCCTTGACCTGATTCATGAATTCGCCTGGATTGACTTTCGCCATGCTTGATTCCCTAAACTTTCTCGCCGGTTTCCACATAAACTCCGGGTGTCAGTCATTTGACTGTGTTCGGATATATGCATGGTTTCGGAAAGAACCAGCCCTTTATACGCAGATTCCCGGATTCGCAAGAAAAAGAACCGGATTTTACCCGACTGGTGCCGCTTCGATCAGCGAGCCTATCCACGGGAGATGCTCGCGACCGACGAATAGCTGGTCTGCGATGACATAAGAAGGTGATTCGAAAATTCCGGATTCTTCGGCTTTGGCGCGGATGGACATCAGTTTTTCACGGGCCGCTTTCATGTCGGGAAGAGGCATGTCCAGGGAGGAGAATAGCGCCGTCACCACCGCTTCGTCGTCGAGGTTTGCCTGTTCGGTCCAGTAAGCGTCAAAGGCGGCGCGGATGAACGGCACGGGGTCACCGGAGATACCGGCCATGGCGGCGAGGGCGGCATCACTGCCAGCCGGGCTGTTTGAAAAATGCATCTCCCGTCCCTGAACCGCGGCATAATGCAAATGGGTGTCTCGCTGGGCGATGGCGCGGACGCGGCGATGGCGCTCGCCGACTGTCTCGTCGGTTTTTTCTTCTGGAATGGCAAAGGGCCGGTCCGAGAAGGGAAGCCAATCGATTTGCACGCCGGTTTCCTGCGCCAGCGACAATGTCGGTTCGAGCGCCAGAAAGGCTGCGGGTGATTTGAAATCGATGAAGACGGTCAGCATGATAGCGCCTCCAAGCCGCCAATCTCGTAAGCGATATCGGGTGCCGGACCCTGGCGTCCCTGCAAGTGCCAGCGGACATAAGGCAAATGCTCGCGACCGAACAGGATCGTGCCGTCAAACACATAGGTCGGTACGCCGTAGATGCCGCTCGGGTGGAGCTGCGCCTGCAGCGCGTTATGCCGGGCGCGGCCCTCGCCCGCGACAAAGGCGGCAAAGCCGGTTGAGTCGATGCCAGCCTGCTCCAGACAGGCTTCGACGACGGTGACATCCTCGATATCCAGCTCTCGCCGCCAGAACGGCGGATAGACGGTTTCGAAATAATCGCCGAGCCGGTCACGATCTGCCTGCATGACCCAGGAGATGCCGATATTGGCGATTGAGGAATCCCAGATTTTCTCGGTGCCCTTGAGCATCAGGCCCTGACGCTCGGCATAGCGGCGCGCATCGCGATAGCCATATTTGATCCCCACCCACTGGCTGGCGCTGCGGGTGCTTTCGACGACCTTGCCTTTGCTTTTGCGCGCCGAACCCAGATAGCTCGGAATATCAAGCGTCAGCGGCCGCCAGTCAAAGCGCATATCCAGCGACTTTTCCAGCGCCAGCGTCGGCCGGATAGCGGCAAAGGCATAAGGGCTTTTGATGTCGACATAGACGATCAACGGCGCGTCGCTTTCCAGGGCTTTCATCGGTTTTCTCCGTGAATGATAGCTTATTTTTTCGGCAATGCCCGACCCGGGTGCATGCCGTCGACATAGCCCATGAAAGGCTCATGAATCGAATAGCCGAGCAATTCCTGCGCACGCTTTGGCAAGGCAGCTGCTTTTTCGGCTGGCACAGCGAGTAACATCGTTTCCAGCGGCCGCATCCAGCCCGGGCAATATTGCGGCGTCACAATCAGCCGCGAATGGCCAGAGCGATTGGCGCCGCCGCGATGCCATAAATTGCCTTTGGCAATCATCAGCGATCCGGCGGGCATGACGGCTTTGATGGCGTCTTCATGCGCGCCCGGGTCAACGTCCTGGTTGCTGCTGCCCTTGGTGGTGAAATCGGAAATGCTGTTGGCGCCGTTGAGTTCAACCTTGCCCCATTTGTGGCTGCCCGGAATAAGTTCGGTCGCACCATTGTCTTCGGTCATCGGATCGATCGACCAGAAGGTACTGACGCCCAGCGCCTTGCGGGGAGACGGCTGACGGCAATGATCGTCATCCATATGCCAGGGCTGGACGGTTTCGCCCGGGTGCAGGTTGATCGCAAGGCAGGCGGACAGCAGGCAGGATTTGCCCAGTTCTTTCTCTGCGAAAGCCAGCTGCAGCGGATGGGTGACCAGATCGGCAAAGACCGGGTCCTTGCCCAGCATGGCATAGATGCGGTTCGACTCGACGCCTTCAAACACGTTGCGTCCGCGAATATCGGCTTCGATGAAAGGCTGCAGTGCCGCCCGTTGCCGTTCGACCTCGTCCGGGGACATGATCCCGGGGAAGATCACATAGCCGTTGGTTTCATATTCTTCCCAGCATTGGGCGAAGCTTCTGCCGCCGAGATAGGGCTCCAGGCCGGCCGCGTCATCCGCTGCTTTTTTTTGCTCGATCATCGGGCAATTATGGCAGAAAACTGGGGTTCAGGCAAATGATGGCAGTGACGCTACGGCATCGGATATTAGTGCCGTTCGATCAGGTCCCATTTATTGCCGAAGGGATCGCGGAACACCGCTACCTTGCCGTAGCTTTCGACTCGGGGCTCTTCGACAATGTCCACGCCGGCCCGCTCCATCAGCGCGATATCGCCGTCAAAATCGTAAGTTTCGAGGAACAGGAATACCCGGCCGCCGGCTTGCTCGCCGATAATCTCTTCCTGCGCTTCATTGGTTGCCTTTGCCAGCAGCAGCCGCGTTTCGGTGCTGCCCGGCGGCGCTACCAGCACCCAGCGCTTGTCTTCGGACAGCTCGGTATCTTCGATCAGTTCAAAACCCATCAGGCCGACATAAAAGGCGATAGCCTGATCATAGTCAGGAACAATCAGGCTGATGGCGGAAATAAACTGGGTCATGAAGATTTCAGTTATTGATAGGAAAAATGGCAGGAGTGCACGGACTCGAACCGTGGGCCCTCGGTTTTGGAGACCGATGCTCTACCAACTGAGCTACACTCCTGCACGGGCCGTATCACCCTTGCGAAACAGCCGGTTCGCGCGCCTTAGCGTCCCGAGATGCTTTCGGCAAGCGTGATTGTTCCCCGAATGGCCAATCACGCCATGGTTAAATTCCGCCGGGCCGCTGTTTACTGGAAGCGGGAAGAAGGGGTTTACCCATAAGGTCGACACCGTTTCTGTCGCGGTTTCTTCATTGACCAGGGGAGCGACCGCCATAGCGAATAGCACGCTAAGGAGACAGAAATGACAGATTCACTGGTTCGCAGGTCACCGATTTCCGCAATCCACAAACCGCCACCGATGCCACATGCTGCCGCATCCGCAGAAGGCCGATACGCTCCCGAACACCGGGTATCGATCCCGGGTAAAATGCGCTTTTCCTGTTCCAGCAGCTTTCCGGTGGAAGTGACCGGCATGTCGCTTGCCGGATTCACTTGCGACGCTTTGCTGGCCGCGCATCCCGGCACCCTGTGCTGGTTGACATTGCCCGGGCTTGGCGCGCTCGAGGCCGAGGTGGTCCGCCACGGCAATCAGGGCATTGGCTGCTCGTTCAGAAACCGGCTCAATCCGGCGGTACTGGATCATTATATCGCCAAATATCAGCTGCCCTAGATCGCGCCTGGCATTTTACCGGCTTTCCCGGACGGGGTGACTGCTGTTAACGTCATGATCCCATTCCGGTCCGGAGGAAGATATGACAGACGCTGGCGACCCCATTCCAAACAAGCCCGAACCGCTCAAGGTTTTGCGCATTTTCCGCGGCAAGGACGCGCCCAGTCTCGATGAAGCGGGACATATGTCCTATGTCGACGACGACCCGGTGATTCTGGATGGTGCGGCCAAATTGGGCGAAGCGGGCATTGGTGAAGGAGCGGTACTGAAATGCCTGTTCAGCGGATTCGGCTTTTCGCTCCATTATGTCTGGTTCAAGCCCGGCTATCCGCTCCCACTGCACAGCCATGACAGCGATTGCCTCTATTATCTGATCAGCGGCGATATCCGGATGGGCACGGAAGAAATGGCCGCGGGCGACGGGTTTTTCCTGCCCGCCGGCACGCCATATACCTATACGATCGGGGACGAGGGCGTCGAGCTGCTCGAATTCCGGACGCAAGAAGATTTCGATATCCGGTTCAAGGGCAAGACCGACGCCTATTGGGAGAAAATGCTCGAGAAACTGCGTGCCGAGCAACCGAAATGGAAAGAGGCACTGCCCCCGGTCAGGGAATATCGCAACGCCTGAACCGGGGCCTGTTCCGAATCACTCCGCTGCTTGCAACTGCGGCGCAAAAATCCGGTTGAGTTCTTCATCGTCGGCCTTGGTCAGGCGGTCTACCCACTGGTGAAAGGCCTGTCCGCCGCCTTCGTTGCGGCCAAACCAGACCTTGTCAATCAGACCCGATTGCAGGGCTTCATGCTGGCGCTTGCCGGTTTTGTAATCTTCTTCCGCTACCACAACTTCGAGAAAGTCGAATTGTTCCCGGGCGCCTTGCCGGACAGCATCGGTGGTCGGTTCGTTTTCCATCACGTAAAATTGCGTGGTGAAACTCTCGCCGACGTTGTTGCCGGGGAAGAGCTGCGATATCATCGCGCCGCGTCCGCCGCCGCCGTAGAAGCTGGCAATCGAGATATGCGGGAAGATCGTCCAGACGCCCTGCAGCAGCGCGTCGATCGGCCAGTCTTTTTCGTCCATTTCGGTGAGGTCAAGCTTCTCGTCGCTGCCGGTTTTCTGAATGAATTTCGACGGCGAGGAGATGCGCTGATGCGGACCCCAGGCAAAATAATTGGCGCGGTTGAAGAAATCGGCGCCGAACGTGTCCTTGTGCAGAACCGGCAGATGATAGAAGTCGAGATAGCCGTCATAGGCGGTCTTCCAGTTCGGTCCCGGAATGGTCCGCTGGTCAAACAGGTGCCAGCCGTCGAAGCCGAAATGCTCGAGCAGGCTGTCATAGCCGCAGAGATAGGATTCAATATCGAGCGTGCTGTCCGGGTCGAGTGTCGCCCAGATCAGGCCCGCGCGCTCCAGCGTCGGGAATTTCTGCAGACAGAAAGCGGCCTTGTCGACCGTTCCGAAATCTTTCGGCGAAGCAATCGCGAGCAGGTCGCCATTATTCTTGAAGGTCCAGCCATGATAGCCGCAGGTGAAGCGCGACGCCTTGCCGCTGCCTTGCGCGACCGGGTTGCCGCGGTGGGTGCAGCTGTTCAGGAAAGCCTGTGCGGTGCCGTCCTTTTGCCGGGTCATCAATACCGGGATGCCGGCCATTTCCATCGCTTTGTAACAGCCCGGCTCGGGCAGTTCACAGGATGGTGCCATCATCAGCGGCAGCCGCTTGAAGATCAGATTTTTCTCGCGCTCGAACCGCGCTTCATCGGTATAATCGGACGCCGGTACCGAGACGACTTCGTCGACCAGCTCCATCGTGTCCGCCTTGCCATGCTCAACCAGTGAACGGGTCATTTCCAACAATTGCTGCCGCGACATATTTCTCTCCTAGATTCCGGAACAGAATATCAGATTCGCGCGCGGCTAAAACTATTCTTTATGGGCAGGCGCGCTGGCCGTCGATTTTGCCGGATCGGGCTCGTTGCGGGTCCAGATCCAGCTGCCGCTGATCAGCGCCGCGGCAATCGGAATGAGATTCCACGGCAGTTTGACAAAGAGCAAAGCCATCACGCAACTGACCGCAAAAGCGACGGTCGCCGCCCATTTGCCGCGCCGGGTAATCGCCCGCCGTTCCCGCCAGTTTTTGATATGATGGCCAAAGACATGATGCTCGACCAGCCAGGCTTCCAGCCGTGGCGAGCTATTGGCGAAACAGAAGGCCGCAAGAATCATGAACGGCACCGTAGGGAGCAGCGGCAGGATGATACCGATGCCGCCCAGTGCCACCGAAGCCAGTCCGGCTAGCAGATAGAATTGTCGCTTCATCCGCTGCCGATAGCACGCAATTGCGCAAATATCACGGTATCTACGCTTGCAATATCATGAGGAGTAGAACAAGTAACATGGACTATTCATTTGTCAGGAACGGGTGAGGGGATAAATAAATGAGCAGCGTTGATAACAATTTCATGTCTCATGTTGAAAGTTTTCAAAGTCAATTGAAAGTAGGCAAATTTGATAATGCCGAGGATGCTGAGGCTTATGTTCGATTAAAGAAACTTTCCGCGTTTCTTGCTGATTGTCATCTTGATTTGCGCAAGGCAGTCGAGAATATCGATGGCGAGATTACTACGCTTGGCTTTCTTCACCTTACGTCCAAGACGGAATTCGGGCTGATGGTGCATTGGTTGAAAAAATGGGAAACCACGCCTCCTGCCTGGTTTTCCAAATGGCAGCGGAGAGTGAGTTGCACCGGCTGGCTTTCGATATCCTCAGATATATGACTAGGGATCTCGCCGCAATTGAGATGAGCGAGCAGGAATATCAGAAACTGATGGCACAAGCCAAATCCCCGGGACTGGTGGGCGATGATGGCACGATATTCGGGCTCGCGCGCTATGAGCAGTCGGATCCGAAGTGGATGGTGGCCTCGCTGAACTATGTCCTCAATCTCGTGCATCCAGAGGATATTTATAATCCTTTCCCCAATCCCAAATTACAGCCTATTGCACTGTCCCCGAAGGTGCGGGGGCCGGGCAAGCGAGACAATCCCGAACCCGTTTTGGGCATCATCGGCGATTGGGGCGGCGGAAATTACCAGGAAGCAAGCAAGAACAACTCCCCGGTGGCCAGTCCGGCGATGCGGGTTATCGAAGATGTCAGGAACCAGCCGACCGACTATCTTATCCATCTGGGCGACACCTATTATGCCGGGACGGCGGAATCGCGACTTGGTCCGGATTCTGCGCATGAAGAGCTGGATAATCTTGTCAGCCTATGGCCGGACCAAGGCGACGGACGCAATTTCACGCTAAATTCCAACCATGAGATGTATGGTGCCGGCAATGGTATTTTCGGTACCGCTTTGACCCAGTCGGAGTATTTTGTGGCGCAGAACGGGGCAAGCGTTTTTGCGCTCGAATATCCGATCAGATCGAATGACGGGGCGGAAGGCCAGAGCTGGTTGGTGCTGGGTCTCGATTCGGCTTATTATTCTGACACCAGAAACGGTATCAAAATGTATATGGAAGGCGCCATTGGCACCGAAGGCTTCCTCGTCATCGACCGGCATCGCAAGCAAATCGAAATGATCGAAAATGTCTGCGCGGGGCATCAGGGGCCGATCATGGTGATGACCCATCACAATCCATGCGACACGATCACTGCGGAGACCAATGTCCTTTATGACCAGGTCTGCAAGGCAATCGGCGCTCCGCCCGCATTATGGTATTGGGGACATGTCCACAATGGTATCGTCTATGACCGGATGATCGTCGGCAAGGACACCCCTTCTGTCACCAAGAGCCGCTGCTGCGGCCACGGAGCTGTCCCCTTCGGTCCTGCATGGGGTCTGGAGAACGCGGCGGTGAAGGACAATATCGATTATTATGCCCATTGCCATGATTCGGAATTTGCCGACGATGTTCCCCGTATGAAAAACGGTTATGCGCTGGTCACCCTGCATAATGATGGCGGCTTCACCGAATCCTTTTACGAGGTGGGCGATACCGAAAATCCGGCTTATTCAAGGCGCTGGACGGCCAAAGAAGTCGGTTTTTCCGGATAGGGTCAGCTTGGTTCGGCCTGGGTTTTTTCGACCAGCTTTGCTCCTTTCGGAGACGCAAAGCGCAGCAGGCAATATCCGAGCAGGCCAGAAACCACCGAACCGCTGATCACGCCCAGCTTGACCGTTTCGATCTGCTGCGGATCGACGAAGGCGAGATTGCCGATGAACAGGCTCATCGTGAAGCCGATGCCGGTCAGACAGGCGAGGCCGTAGAGCTGCAGCCAGGTGACACCGGCCGGGCGCTTCACCAGGCCGATCCGGGTTGCCAGATAGATGAAGCCGAATACGCCGACCTGCTTGCCGACGACCAGTCCGGCGGCGATGCCGAGCGCTAGGGGTGCCATCAAATCGGCGATCTGCAGTCCGGCGAGGGACACGCCGGCATTGGCGAATGCGAATATCGGCAACACCAGAAAGGCGGTCCAGGGGTGCAGGAAATGCTCTAGATGTTTTAGCGGGGAACTGCCGTTCTTTGCGTTCAGCGGGATTGCCAGAGCGGCAATGACGCCGGCCAGTGTGGCGTGGACGCCCGATTTCAGGACGCATATCCAGAGGAATGTGCCGACCAATATATAAGGTGCGGTGCGAACCACGCCGAGCCGGTTCATCGCGAACAACAATATGGTTCCGCCACCGGCGAGCAACAGCGAGAAGCTCGATACTTCGGCGGTATAGAATAGCGCGATGATGATGATTGCGCCGATATCGTCGATAATCGCGATCGCAAGCAGCAAAATTTTCAGCGAAACCGGCGCATGTTTGCCGAGCAGGGCGAGCACGCCGAGCGCAAAGGCAATGTCGGTCGCAGCCGGAATCGCCCAGCCGTTGATATTCTCCGGCACGGTCCAGTTGAAATAGAGGAACACCAGGGCGGGGAGAGCCATGCCGCCTATGGCTGCAATGAAGGGAAGCGAAGCTTGCTCGATACTGGAAAGCTGGCCTTCGAGCAGTTCGCGCTTCACTTCCAGTCCGACCAGAAAGAAGAAGATCGCCATCAGCCCGTCGTTGATCCAGAGCGACAGCGGCTTGGCAATTTCCAGGGCGCCAAATTGCACGGCCACGGGAATGTTGAGAAAGGCCAGATAATAGGGATTGAAGGCGCTGTTCATCGCGACCATCGCCGCGACGGCAGCGCAGAACAGCACGATGCCGGCGCTGGTTTCCTGCGCAATAAATTCCCGCAACGCCACATTCATTTTTGTTACCATCGGGGCATCATCCTCGGTTCAGAATAGCAGTTATAAAAATCGGGGCGGCTAGCAGTTGAGGGAGTGCTGCCGCCCCAGGAGTCGGGGGAAGGCAATGCGAGGCTATGCGGTTTCGCTGGGCCGGTGATATTGGGCTCCACGCTGAATTTTGCGGATGCGTTCGGCCAGACTGCGCTGTAATTCTCTCAGCTCTCGAACTTGTTCGCTCTGGTCGTGACGGTTCGCGATCTGGTCGCCCAGCTTGCGATGTTTGCGGATCAGGCTGTTGGTATATTGTTCCACGACATATCCTCTTTCTATCGTGCATCAGCATCGATAGAGTTGATATGGTGCAAAGCACGTGATAACTCCAATCGAATGAAATCGTAAGAATCGATAGATTTTTTCTATAAGATGGAATTGCGCCATGCCTACTTTACGCCAATTTGAATATCTCGTGGCGGTCGCCGACCAGGGCCATTTCGGCAAGGCGGCGCAAGCCGCGGGCGCCTCGCAGCCGACCTTGAGCCATCAGTTGCGGACGCTTGAACAAAGACTGGGCGTGACATTGGTCGAACGGCGAACCCATGGCGCCGAACTGACACCAGTGGGCCGCGAGATTGCCGCCCGCGCGCGCCAGGTTCTCGTCGAAGTAAAGGATATTCGCGATCTCGCCGAACGGGCAAGCGACAATCTGGCCGGTATATTGCGCTTCGGGGTTTCGCCGACACTCGGGCCCTATCTGATGCCGCCGGTGATCGCGGCCCTGCACCGCAGTCGCCCGGACTTGCGCTTTTACATGCGCGAGGGGATACCCGATCTGCAGGCGATGGAACTGACCAAGGGCTCTATCGACATGCTGCTCGGGCCTTTGCCGATCGAGGGCGAAAACCTGCATATCGAACCACTGTTTCGCGAACCGTTGGTGCTGGTGGCGCCACCGGACCACCCGCTGGCATCGCAGAAACATCTGACACTTGCCGATCTGGCAGGCTCGCCGGTGCTGAGTCTGGATCGCCGGCATCATCTCCACCGTGACGTGGCGCGCCAGTGTCAGCAGCATGACATGAATCTGCTGCGCGATTATGAAGGCACCAGTCTCGACAGCGTCCGGCAGATGGTTGCTTCGGGACTGGGGCTGGCGATATTGCCGGCGCTCTATGTCCGTTCCGAACTGGCGCGCGGCGGCGATGTCGCCTTGCTCGACGTCGAGGGCTGGTCAGTGACCCGCAGCATCGGCGCGGCCTGGCGCACCAATGCCGGCTTTGCCAGAGAATATGCCGCGATAGCGGAGAAAATTGCCGAAGAAGCCCGCGTCCTGATGGCGGTTTGATGGCGGGGAATCTTTGTCACTTTCGGTCTGGGCGAATGGTTCTGACCGCGTTATCCCCCGTTCATGACCATTGATCTCGACCTCCTGATTAAAGCTTATGCTTCGGGCATCTTCCCGATGGCGGACGCCCGGGATGATCCGGAAACCTTCTGGGTGGAGCCCAAGGCCCGCGCGATCATCCCGCTCGACAATTTCCGGATGTCGCGGTCGCTGCGCAAAACCATCAGATCGGACCGGTTCCGGGTTTCGACCGACAGCGCCTTTGCCGAGGTGATCGGGATCTGTGCGACAGAAGCAGCCGATCGCAAGGAAACCTGGATCAATGCCGAGATCGAGGAGGCGTTCAACCAGCTGCACGATCTGGGTCATGCGCATAGCGTCGAATGCTGGCTGCGCGACGCCGCGACCGGCGAGGAAAATCTCGTCGGTGGTCTTTACGGCCTGGCGATTGGCGGTGCATTTTGCGGCGAAAGCATGTTCTCGCGCGCCAGCGATGCGTCGAAAGTGGCACTGGCCTGGCTGGTAGCCCGGTTGAAAGTCGGCGGATTTCCGCTGCTCGATTGCCAGTTCATGACCGACCATCTGGCATCATTGGGGGCGGTTGAAATTAGCCAGGAAGCCTATCTGGAAGAGCTTCGAAAGGTGAGAAGCTATGCGCCGTCGTCGGATTCGGCAATCAGGTCGCCGATCAAATCTTCCGGTGCATTATTCGTCGACGGGGCCGGTCTTGCGGCTGGCGCTGGTGCGGGCTTGGGCGCGGCAACCGCAGGCGCCGGGGCGTCCGGCACGGTTTCATTCGGCGCGCTGGATACGCTATTGGCCAAATTGGACGAAGATGTACGCGGCGCCGTCGGATTGACCGAATCTTCGGGTGGATCCTCCTCACCGGGGAAGCTCATCTCGCAGCTTTTGACCCAGACATCATAAATCGGGTGCTCGACAACGTTCAGCGACGGTGATTCGCGAAACAGCCAGCCGGAGAAAACCCGTTTCCACTGATCTTCGCCGGACCGGTTGGAGGGGCGTTCGTTGACCAGAAGCTGGACAAAGGCGCCCTGTTCGGGAGTCAGTTCCCACGGCGCCGTTCGTTCGCATGCCCGCAAGCGGACAATCGCGCGTCCGATCCGGATCGACTGGCCGGGCCGCAGTTCGAGGTCCCGCGTGAGCCCGTTGCGCTTGTTGAGGAAGCCGAGCGTGGCGACGCGTTCCGCCATCGGCGTTCCGATCTGCTCGGTTACCGACGCGACCAGATCACCGTCGGTTGCAGCAACTTCGCCTTTTTCGGCGGCCTGGCCGGTTGCATGTTCATCGACATTGTCGTCGCTGAACCAGCCACAGCCCGTCAGCAGCAGCATTGCCGCCAGCATCGAGAATGAAATGGAGTGGCGCATCATGCCCGTCATTCCGCTTCGGCGGGGTTCCAGGATTCATAGTCACCGGTTGCCGCGGCACGGTGACCGCCTTCTTCCAGTGCCCCAGCCGGGCGATAGGCTTGTGCGGTGCCGGTCAGGTTTCCGCTCGGTTCTTTTTCCCAGATGCGCGCTTGCGGCAAATGGCTTTCGGGAATTTCATCATAGCTGTGATGCAGCCAGCCATGCCATTCCGGCGGCACGCGGCTGGCATCATTGGAGCCATTATAAATGACCCAGCGCTGCCCGGCAGGATGACCGGTTCCGGCTTTCTTTGCCTGATAATAGATATTGCCAAACACATCTTCGCCGACGCGTTTGCCGTTGCGGGCGCTGAACAGGGCCGTGCCGATCGTCGCGCCGTCCCACCAAGTGAATATTTTCGCCAATATGCTCATGCCGTCCGCTTAGCCCCGCAGCCATGCGCTTCGCAATGAAAAAATGTCAAACAGGACGGATGTTGGCGGTTGTCGATATCATCACTGCCAGGTGACGGTGTCGCCCGGTTCGATACCCAGTTCAGCGGCCCGGCCTGCTGCAATTTCGAGCACCGCGCCGACCGGCTCGTTGGAGCGAACCGACTCCAGCGAATAGGGCGTGGTGTTGGCGGCAATCGATTCGATCGTCCCGTCCCGGCGGACGAAGATAATATCGAGCGAGATCACGGTATTCTTCATCCAGAAACCCGCGACGCGATCCCGGGAGAATGGGAAAATCATGCCCTTGTCGGCAGCCAGCCGGGTCCGGAACATCAGGCCCTGGGCTTGCTGGGCGCTGCTTTCCGCCACTTCGACAATGAAATCATGCGTCGTGTCGGATGTCCGGATGCTGAGCGGAACCTGCCGGAGGCCGGCCTCGGATAGAGGCAGCTCGGTCTGCAGGCTGGTTGCCGTGCTATCGCTGGTCCGGGCATGACAGCCGGACATGCTGGCAACGCTGAGCAGCGTCAGGGAAAGCACAATCGCTTTTGAAATCTTGATCATTCGGGTGTGTCTCTTCTTCAGTCTGACGGAGGCAGGCAGACTTGTACGGCCATATGGCCGCGATTTCCGTCTCTTATACGGGCCAGCAACAATTGGCCGGGAACAATTTCAGTAATTCCTGCGTCACGCAGCGTTTCCATATGGAGAAAAATATCGCCATCGAATTCGTCGCTCAGCAGAAAACCGTAGCCTTTGGCGCGATTGAACCATTTTACCTCGGCATCGACGAATGCGGAATCCTCGTCGACAATATGCATGGCCTGACGAGAGCCTGTTGTTGCCGGTGGATCGTTTTTCGGTCCGCAATTGGAAAGATCGATATCGAGAATTCTTGTCGCCTGCAGGCCTTTCGGCGCGACGGCATATTCACAGGTGACCATCGCCATTTCCGGCAATTCGCGTGTGCCGAGGGATTCAAGCAGGCTCCAGTGGACCAGGATGTCCGATTGCGGAGCGGCGTCCTGATCGTCTGACTCGCTATTTTCGGGGACGATGAAGCCGAAGCCGCGATGGCTGTCGAACCATTTTACGCGACCGGTGGCGCGCAGCAATTCTCTGCTGGTCGATGAATGATCGTGCTCGCTGTCATGGGACGCGCGATTACCCGTAGGGTCAGGTTCCGCAAACAAGCTTGCCACTATGCATCTCCGAACAAAACTAAGCCAAATCAAAAATCTAACACATTCCGACTCGGTCGGCACTATATATCATAATATTATTAGGCTGGCGATTCTTGACGCCAAAGAGGCCAATCCCATTATTGGGGCCAATCTACTTGCACTGGTGCGAACTAGTCTTCCACTGTTATTTCTTCGCCTGGCCGGGCGAATACAAAACGGGATGCCAGATCAAAGTCGTGGCCTGCCCTTAGGAAAGCCTGCAATTGCTTGCGGCATTTGTCGGCGTCCTGCTCGCTCTCGGCATAGCAGCCGATTTTCCGCTTGCGGGCAAATTTGTCCGCTGCGGCCCATTTGTTCGCTTCACTGATCTGAAAGGCTTCCCGCCCGTCCGCTTCGCTGATGCCGGCCTGGTAGAGCGCATGCGAGACACGGCGGGTTCCATATCCGCGGCGGGTGAGGGACGCAGCCTTGGTCTGGGCGTATAAGGCGTCGTCAATATAGCCCTGCGCAACGAAGCGCTCGATCAGTTGTTCGATCGCCGGAGGATCGGCATCTTGCCATTCCCTTTCGCGAATTTTCCGGTGCAGATAGTCGGCGAGTTTTTTCCGGCTCGTTGCATATCGCTCGACATAGCGTATAGCCAGCCGATGCAAGCTCTCCTGATCTAACGTTTTTACGCTGTTTTTCAACGGTTTGACCTTCAACTATGACGTTTGCCCTTTTTGTGCCACAGTCGGGCCGAAATTTAAACGCCAGAGGTTACCAATGACGTTGTTAGAAGCGGCTAAATGGAGGGAGAAAATGACGATTTACTCCCTTATAAAGCGAATGAGATTGATTTTGGGCAGGCTGGACCTCCCGGAAATGGAAATTGGATGACCGAATTGACACCAACCCCGACTTTGGATGAACTTCCTCGCCGTTTCTCCGATTTTGATACGCTGGGAGATGCCCTGGACTATGCAGCCAAAGGGCAAAAAGGTTTCAATTTTCACGATGCCCGGGCGTCGCTGGTCCGGCCTTATCCGTTCAGCGAACTGCGGGACGACGCATTGGCGGCGGCCAGACGTCTGATCGCTGCCGGTATAAAGCCGGGTGACCGGGTGGCGCTGATCGCCGATACCGAGCCGCAGTTTTGCGCGCTGTTTTTTGGTGCTGTCTACGCCGGTGCGCTGCCGGTGCCATTGCCGTTGCCAACCTCATTCGGCGGCAAGGAAAGCTATATCGACCAGATCGGTGTGCAGCTGGACAGCTGTGATCCCGCTCTGTTGCTGTTTCCGGACGAGATCGCGGACCTGGCAGGCCCGGCCGGCCTGACCCGCTCCATCCCGATCGCCGGCTGGGACGCCTTTGCGGAGCAGGATGCGCCAGACGTGGAATTGCCGGAAGCCGACAGCAGCGATATCGCCTATCTGCAATATTCCAGCGGCTCGACGCGTTTTCCGCACGGCGTTGCCGTCTCCCACAAGGCATTGCTGCACAATCTCGGTTCGCACGCCCATGGCATGCTGATCAACGGCACCGATCGCTGCATTTCCTGGTTGCCCTTCTATCATGACATGGGGCTGGTCGGCTGCTTCCTGTCGATGGTCGCCAATCAGGTTTCGACCGACTATCTCAAAACCGCGGATTTCGCGCGGCGGCCTCTGTCTTGGCTTGACCTTATTACGCGTAACTCGGGTACATCCTGCAGCTTTTCGCCAACCTTCGGCTATGAAATCTGCGCGCGCCGTATCGGCAGCCAGTCAAACGTCGAGGAACGGTTCGATCTTTCGCGCTGGCGGCTGGCGGGCAATGGCGCCGACATGATCCGGCCCGACGTGATGCAGCGCTTTACCGATGCGTTCGCGCCCGCAGGTTTTGATGCCAAGGCCTTCCTGCCGAGCTACGGTCTCGCCGAAGCGACGCTGGCGGTGACATTGATGCCGTCGGGCGAAGGCATGGAAGTGGAACTGGTAGAAGAAACCGAGCTTTCCGGCGAGAAAAAGAGCGACGGCAGTCGCCCGAAACGATTCCGCGCGATCGTCAATTGCGGCAAGCCGGTTCGCGATACCTTGCTCGAAATACGCGAAGAAAACGGAGCGGTTCTGGCCGAAAAGGCTGTCGGCAAGGTCTGGATGAAGGGCCCGGCGGTGATGGAATGCTATTATCGCGACCAGGAGGCAACCGATGCCTGCCTGATCGACGGCTGGCTCGATACCGGCGATATGGGCTATCTGTCGAACGGCTATCTTTACATCGTCGGCCGCGCCAAGGACATGATCATCATCAACGGCAAAAACCACTGGCCGCAGGATATCGAATGGGCGGTGGAACAGTTGCCCGGCTTCAAGGCCGGAGACATAGCCGCCTTTGCCATCACCACGCCGGGCGGCGAGGAAACACCCGCTGTGCTCGTGCAATGCCGGACCTCTGACGAGATCGAACGGCTGCGGCTGTGGAACGAGATCCGGGAAAAGGTGCGAGCCATTACCGGCATGAACTGTGTGATCGAACTGGTGCCACCGCGCACCTTGCCGCGAACCAGTTCCGGAAAATTGAGCCGGGCCAAGGCTCGAAACCTGTACCTTTCCGGCGATATTCAGCCATATGCGATCGCTGCCTGAATCGGTTGAATTTCTGCTAATCGGAAATCGCGAAAATATTTAGGCCAATCCTTACTTTTCGCTAAGAATTTCGTTGTAGGGACGAGCGGTGTTAAGAACTATCGCTCAATCCGGCCTGCCGCGGGTAATCCCGCTCAGCGTGCTGCTTGGCCTCTCCGATCCCGACGGGATCGACTGGGGTCGTATCCGTGCGTTGCAGTTCAACGGCAATAACCAGCATGGTCTGTTGAAGATTGTCGCCGCGATCGTTTGCGGTCTGCTGATCGTGCAACTGGGTGTCGGCCAGGTCAATATTCTGTTTCTTGGACTGTGGCTCGCGGGTTTGTCCGCGGTATATATTTACGCTCACCTGCTGTATCGCAAAGCGTCTGCATGGCAGCGAAAGACCATCAATCGCTCTGACATGACGATATTCTATCTCGTTTCCCTGGCCGGTGGCTCGATGTGGGGCGCGGGTTTTCTGTTGTTCGCGTTCAGCTCGGACCTGATGACCATGATACCGGTATGGGCAACCCTCATCTGTCTGATGGTGGGCTCCGCGATGCTGTTGTCCAATGTGCCGCTCAGCAGCATTTTGTTCATATCTTCGTCCAGCGCCGCAACAATTTTCGGCTGGCTTTACATCGGCAGCCTCCATTTGGCTTTGGCTTCTCTGGCGATCGCGGTGCTGTTGATCTCTGCCTGTCTGATGAGCGGCCGGTCGTTTCTTGACAGAAGGATTGCGGAAGCCAGTCTCAACGAGAAAAGCGAAGTGGTCAGCCTGTTGCTCAAGGAATTTGAGGATACCGGTGCCGACTGGCTTTGGCAGACCGATACATCACGCCGCATCATGCACGTTTCGCCCCGTTTTGCCCATGCGATAGGGCAGCCGACCGAGGAGATCGAAGGCAAGCCGTTCCTGCAACTGGTTGCCGGGGAATCCTGGGACAGCGGAAAATTCTCGACCGCCCTGCACGAACTGGCGGACAAGCTGAAACGCCGCGACAGCTTCAGCAACATGCTGGTGCCCGTCCAGATCAATGGCGAAACCCGGTGGTGGGAATTGTCCGCTTCGCCGAAGCTTGATGATAATGGCGCGTTTCATGGCTTTCGCGGTGTCGGGTCGGACATAACCGAACAGCGCCAGTCGGCGGACAAGATTTCGCAGCTGGCCAGATTTGATACGCTCACCCGTCTGCCCAATCGCCTGCAGCTGACCGACGCGGTCAGCAAGGCTATGCAGACCGCTGAAAAATGGAACGGCCGCTGCGGTTTCATGATGATCGACCTTGACCGGTTCAAGGCGGTGAACGACACGCTCGGCCATCCGGTGGGTGATCGTTTGCTGGCGCGCGTCGCCGACCGGTTGCGGTCAATCATGACCGACAACGAGCTGTGCGGTCGTCTCGGCGGAGATGAATTTGCCATCGTCATCAAAGAGGCGAGCGATACGCAATATATGGAATTGCTGGCCGAAAAGATTATCGACACGCTTTCGCGGCCTTATGAAGTCGACCAGCACACGCTCTACATCGGCGCCAGCGTCGGTACAGCGATCGGTCCGCGTGACGGACGCACGGTCGAAATGCTGATGCGCAGCGCCGATCTCGCGCTATATCGGTCCAAGGACCAGGGCGGCGGGGCCTTCACCCATTATGAGCCGAAACTGCACGTGCAGGCGGAAGAGCGGCGAGTCATGGAAATTGCCCTGCGCAAGGCGCTGGAGAATGACGAATTGTCGCTCAATTACCAACCCGTTGTCAGCGCTGAATCGGGCGGCGTGGTTGGCTTCGAGGCGCTGCTCCGCTGGACCAGTCCGGAATTCGGGGTTGT
>JBALUX010000036.1:0-20574 GCA_036963725.1 Parasphingorhabdus sp.
AGCGAGGCAATGGCGTCGCCCAATAGCCGGGACGCGCCAAATTTCAGGCGGCCTTCGCCGCCGCTCGGCGATTGCAGAAAGCGGCCAATGCCACTGGCCAGATCGACATTGCGCATGCGCTGGGCAACCAGACGCGAAATCAGGAAATTGTCCTTGAGGAAATTGGCCAGCGTGTCGCCGATCCGGTCCTTGTTGCGCGGAATGATCGCCGTATGCGGTATCGGAATGCCCATCGGGTGGCGGAACAGGGCGGTAACAGCGAACCAGTCTGCCAGACCGCCAACCATGGCAGCCTCGGCGAAGGCGCGAACGAACCCGAGCGCCGGGTGCACCGCTTCATAGCTTTTCGCAGAAAAATAGATGATCGCCATTACCACCAGCATGCCGGTGGCGATGATTTTCATATCCCGACTGGCATTGGCGGGTTTAACGGCGAACTTTGGTCCGTTCGGGCTACCTGTTTGTGACGATATCGGCTTCACTCGGCGGGCTGGACCTCTGTATCGGGCCGGTCATGGCGATCGTCTCCGGTCTTGTAGGTCAGCATCTTGTTGCGAAGCCACGGGCCCGCGCGCCGTTCGAATCCGTCTGCCAGACTGAATCCTGCGGGCACGATTACCAAGGTTAGCAAAGTCGATACAATCAAGCCGCCAATCACTACCGTACCCATCGGGGCACGCCATGCGCCATCACCCGACAGGGAGAGCGCAGTCGGTACCATACCGGCTGTCATGGCCACGGTCGTCATGACGATCGGCTGGGCGCGCTTGTGCCCGGCATCCATGATGGCTTCGTATTTCGGAACTCCTCGCTTCATTTCCTCGATCGCAAAGTCGATCAGCAAAATCGAGTTCTTACTGACAATTCCGAGCAGCATGAGCACGCCGATCAGCACCGGCATAGAGAGTGAATCTCCAGTGACCCAGACCAGGAATATGCCGCCGAGCGGTGCCAGAGCCAGTGAACCCATATTGACCAGTGGTGACATCACTCGTTTGTAGAGCAATACCAATGTCGCAAATACGAGCAAAATGCCGGCAATCAGGGCGATCATGAAATTGACAGCCAGTTCCGCTTGCCATTCGTCTTCGCCGAAGGCTTCATTGGATACACCGGTGGGCAGATTCTTCATGATCGGGAGCTCGAAGATTTTCTCCATCGCTTCGCCCTTGATCACATCCGGTGCGAGATCCGCTCCGACAAATGTCCGCCGGTTCTGGTTATAGCGCTGGATCGAAGTCGGCCCTGACCCGAAACTCACTGCGGCTACGCGGCTGAGCGGAACAGTGCCGCCACTGGCGATTGGAATGGGCAGGTTTTCTATGGTCGCCAAATCATTTCGCGATTCAAGCGGCAACATCACCCGGATTGGAATTTGCCGGTCCGAGAGGGAGAATTTCGCTGCATTCTGATCGATCTCGCCAAGGGTGGCGATGCGGATTGTCTGGCTGAGCGAAGCGGTGGTGACACCAAGCTGAGATGCCAGATCCATATAGGGCGTGATGATGATCTCCGGCCGGCTCAGGTCCGATGCAATGCGCGGCGCGCGCACGAGATTGATGCCTTTCATCTGTTCGACCAGCTGCGCGGCAGTGGCATCGAGCAAATCGGGGTCCGATCCGGTCAACATGATAGAGATGTCGCGTCCGGTCCCGCCACCGCCATTTTGTGTCTGGAACGAAATCCGGGCGTCGGGAATCTTCTGAAGTTCCGGCAACATGCCTTGTTCAAACTCGATCGACGTCTTGTCGCGTTTGGCCTTGAAAGACACGAAAACCGATGCATTTGTTTCGCGAACGCGCGTCAGGGCGCGCTCGACTTCCGGCTGAGCGTACATCAGGTCTGATACCCGGTCGGCAATTTTTTCGGTCTGTTCAAGGGTCGTGCCCGGAACCACCTCGATTTCGACCCGGCTGGTATCCTGATTTGTGGTCGGCTGAAATTCCTGCGGGGTGATCGCAAATAATATTACGGTTATGCCAAAGGCGAGCACTCCGACGCCCATCATCCATATGCGGTGATCATGAACCCGGGCGCGGAAACGGCCGGCGCGATACGCATACCAATCGGCGAAGCCGCTACCCAAAGTGCTTGCGACCCGCCGGATTATCATGGCGACCAAAATGGCCGCCGCGAGGCCCGCCGCAATAGCGAAAGCGAGGCTCAGCAGCGCTCTTAGAAAATCGCTGGGTATTATAACGGCAATCAGATCGTTGATCATGAACCCGATCATTAGTGCCATGCCGACGAACGCTGCAAAGATCAGAGCAAAAAGAATGAAGCCGATCAGATATTGCCACCATGCTGCCTTGGCCGGTACCAGCGTCTGCCGAATACGATCGGATTCCGAACGGTCCAATACCCAGTTCAGCAAGCGCATATAGCGATCCATCCAGACGCCTTCACCATGCTCCGCATGGCCTTTGGCCTTCAGGAAATAGGCAGCGATCATCGGCGTGATCATACGCGCGACGGCCAGACTCATCAGCACAGAGACAACAACCGTAATGCCGAAATTCTTGAAAAACTGTCCGGATATTCCGGGCATCAAGCCGACCGGCAGGAAAACAGCGACGATACAGAAAGATGTGGCGACAACCGCGAGTCCGATCTCGTCGGCGGCGTCGATTGAGGCCTGATAGGCGGTTTTCCCCATGCGCATATGGCGCACGATATTCTCGATCTCAACAATGGCATCGTCGACCAGCACACCTGCAACCAGACCGAGCGCCAGAAGAGAGAGAAAATTGAGATTGAACCCCAGCAGGTCCATGAACCAGAAAGTCGGGATTGCCGATAACGGGATGGCAATGGCCGAGATGACCGTCGCGCGCCAGTCACGCAGGAAGATAAAGACCACGACCACAGCCAATATGGCACCCTCGATCATGGCCAGCATCGAGCTCTTATATTGCGATTTGGTATAGTCGACGCTGGTGCCGAGCGGGATGAACTCGATGCCCGAATTTTCTGCTTCGATCTTGTCCATAATCTCGATCGCTGCATCGTAGACGGTGACGTCTGAAGCGCCGCGCGCCCGGTCCATCGAAAAATTGACAACCTCCACGCCCTTGACCTTGCTGATTGAACTGCGCTCGCCGAAAGAGTCGGTTACTTCAGCAACATCGCTTAATTTCACGATCTGGCCGTTGGGCAGGGCTATTTGCGTTTGCGATAGCTCATAGGCATCATCGGCATTGCCCAAAACGCGGACCGATTGCCGGGTACCGCCCACTTCAGCCCGTCCGCCGGCAGCATTGATATTCACCTGGCGCAACACGCTGTTGATCTGATTGGCGGTCACGCCCAGCGCCTGCATCCGGTCTGGCTTCAAAATGACACGGATTTCCCGATCGACGCCGCCGAAGCGGTTGACCTCTGCCATGCCGTTGACGGTCAACAATTGCTTGGCAACCGTGTCATCGACAAACCAGCTCAATTGTTCGACGGTCATGTCGTCGGCTTTGACAGCAAAAAATCCTATCGGTCCGCCTGCGACGTCCACTTTGGATATTTGCGGCTCCAATATGCCGTCCGGCAAGGATCCGCGGACCTGATCGACAGCATTTTTAACTTCGTTGACGCTGTCGTTTACGTCTGCACCGATTTCAAATTCGACGAACGTGCTGCTGCTGCCTTCGCTGGCAGTCGAGCTGATATTCTTGACGCCGCTGATCGACCGGACCGCAGCTTCCACCCTCTGGGTGATCTGGTTTTCAATCTCCGTTGGGGCGGCACCCGGCTGCGAGATACGAACGGACACAGCCGGAAACTCGACATCCGGGTTGTCCACGACATCCATGCGGTTGAAACTGAGCAAGCCGGCAAACAGCAGCGCGGCAAACAGTACCAGCGGCACGACCGGATTGCGGGTGCTCCAGGCGGATATATTGCGAAGATTCATCGATCAGGCCTCAAATTCGCGCACAGATCAAACGCCGCCAGCATTTTTCTGGACCTCTGTCCGGACGGTTTCGCCAGGGCTCAGGAAGCCGCCTGCACGGAGCACGACCTTTTCATTCCCGTTCAAACCGGAAGTGATGGAAAGCCCGGCGCTGGACACCGAACCGACAGTAACGTCGCGCCGCACTGCCTTGTTGTCGGCGCCAACGACATAAACAAAACTTCCCTTGCTATCATTCTGCAAAGCCGATTCAGGGATGACCGAAGCCTCGGATGTCCCGCTCTGGATACGCGCGCTGGCAAAGCCGCCTGGCCGCAAGGCGCTGTCATAGCCCAGCGAAATGCGGGCTATGCCTTGACGGGATTGCGGATCAATGGTCGGAGAAATTTGCCAGATTTGTCCGGTGAGAACCTTGTCGGTCCCGACTGGAGTAACCTTTGTGACGGTGCCGACGGAAATATTCGCCAAGTCGCTTTCACCGAGCAGCGCCTGCAATTCCATTTCCCCATTTTGTGCCATGAGAAACAAAGTTCCGCTGCCCTGCGTGACTGTTTGGCCCGGCTCAACATTCCGTTCCAAGACAAAGCCAGCCTTTGGAGCAACGATGTTCAGCCGGCCATTGCGGGCACGGGCTTCGTTCAACTGAGCTTGAGATACGCGTAGGCGGGCTGCTGCGGCATCACGAGTTGCGGTCAATCGATCGATATCTGCTTTGGAAATAAATCCCCGGTCGACAAGCTTCTCCGCGCGATCGAGATTGGCCTGCGCCAGATTGAGATCAGCGCGAGACACGCCAACCGATGCTTCGAGGCTCGCTGCTTGCTGGGACTGAACCGACTGGTCGATGCTCGCCATGATCTGGCCCTGTTTGACCCAGTCGCCAGCGTCGACATAAACATTAGTTACGCGTCCACCTTCACCGACTACGCTGACCTGAATCTCCCGTCGCGCTGCCAAGGTTCCCGTTGCATTGATGGTTCGCACAACTTGCTGCTTGCCCGGGCTCATAACCGTGACCATTGGTGCCTGGCTTGCTACATCATCTTCGACGGCGCCACCGGCAAAATAATTATAGCCGATATAGGCCAGCAGCAACGCCACGACAACGGCAACCGTAATGATCAGCCGCCGGCGATTGGCGCTGCGCGCTTCGCCATCGTCGAGAGTTGCGATATCGTCGCTGGGGATGGTGGATTCATAGTTCATTTTTTTACTCTTCAGTCGGGCTCTTATCCCATTTTCGCACTGCAATACACAAAAGAATCGCTGATTTTCCGGCCAGTCCGGATTTTCATCAGCTGTGTTACATAAATATAGCACCGGCAGCAAGCCGGAACAGGTTTCGACCCGACTTTCAAGCCCCGGTTCGATCAACGATCAACATCATCGTATGAAAGGGCCGATTCGCGAACGAACCGGCCCTTCTTATTCCAAGATTTCCTGCTGAAGAGCGGGTGTTTAGCGCACCCGGCCACGCTGGATGAGGTTGAGTATCAGCAACAGAACAACCGCACCGACAAATGCAGTGAACAAACCGATGATCGAAAATTCCTGAATACTGCCGCCAAAGCCAAAATAGCCGCCGACAAAATTACCGATGATCGATCCGATGATGCCGACAATGATATTCCAGAAGACGCCCATGGAAGCATCACGCCCCATGACCATGCTAGCCAACCAGCCCGCAATACCGCCAACGATCAATGCAATAATCCAACCCATATGTTCCTCCTGATTATATGCGAATATAAATTCTTTACACTCGCGAATACAATTACATAGACGATTATTGCTGTAACTTGAAGGAATAAAAAAGGACCACCGGAGCATGCCCGGCGGCCCTATTCGATAGATCTTGTCTGGAATATTATCCCGGGCTGATACCGGTTAATATTTCTGCTGACGCTCGTACAAGTCGCGGTAATGCTGGATTCGGGTGACTCGCAGCCCGGGCATGCCCGACCGGTCAACAGCCCGTTGCCAGGATGCAAACTCTTCCAGAGACAGGTCATAGCGGTCGCAGACTTCATCAACGGTCAGCAAACCGCCGTTTACTGCTGCAACGACTTCCGCCTTGCGGCGGACTACCCAGCGAGTCGTACGGGGTTTTGGCAAATCGTCAATGGTGAGCGGTTCGCCAAGGGGCCCGACAACTTGCGCTGGTTTTATTTTTTGGTTTTCAATCATACTACCCTCAATTTTGCCTTTCGGCATTTTACCCCGTTTCCCGTTACGTCTGGCCTTCGTAGCGGCAGAGCTTTTCGATTACCTGAACTGCCAAGGTAAACGTCGCGTTCATAAATTCGATTATTCTTTCATCTTTTTAATTTCCTACTGAGCCAGATCAGGCCGAAAACTCCCGGTCCTGAACAATATTTCTTCCCTGTGGCCGGTCATGCTCAAGCGAGGCCTTCCGGCAAAAAAAGCTATTCGCTCATCCATGAAGGAAGCCTGGAATGCCCGCTTGCCGTCTGCCAGACCCTCCCGGGCCGCGACAAACTTCCGCGCCGAATGGCTGGATGTCTGTCTGGCAATGGCTTTCGCAAGCAAGGCCTGATGATCCGCAAACAGAGCGGGTACATCTCGGGCTTGATCCAGCACCGGCCATTCCGAGCTTTTATGGGGGAAGTTCATTTCCATAGACGCCGGTCTAGCAGCGAAGATATAAGCTAGTGTAAAAGGGATGTTTACGAGGTCTTAGGAGAAGTTAAGCAATCCTTCCTTGTATCGAGCCAATTCGTGCCAAAATGGATCATATCGGGGTTCTGAAAGGGAAATGTTCGCTGCGCTGGCGCAAGTGGCGGGATTTCTTTAAGGGGTGCAATTGTGATGATGGATAATATTAACGGAAATTTTCAGCTGGGCGATGACCTGACGGGCAAACGCATTGTTGTGGCCATGTCAGGCGGAGTCGATTCGAGCGTCGTGGCGGCCTTGGCGGTGCGTACCGGCGCGGAAACCATTGGCATTACCCTGCAACTTTACGATCATGGGGAGGCCGTGGGACGAGTCGGCAGCTGTTGTGCCGGACAGGACATTCGCGACGCCCGCGCTGTGGCCGACCGGCTTGGTATTGCCCATTATGTTTTTGATCACGCCAGCCGGTTCAAGGATTCGGTGATGGATGTGTTTGCCGACGAATATATGGCTGGCCGGACACCGATTCCCTGTGTGCAATGCAATATGGGCGTTAAATTCACTGATCTGCTGCAATTGTCCCGCGAACTGGGCGCCGATTGTCTGGCAACCGGTCATTATGTGAGGCGCGTTGCCGGTCCGGACGGCGCAGAATTGCATCGCGCGCTCGATCCGGCGCGTGACCAGAGTTATTTCCTTTTTGCCACCACCCAGAATCAGCTGGATTATCTGCGTTTCCCGCTCGGCGATATGCCGAAAAGCCAAGTGCGCGAAATCGCCGAAGACATGGGACTCGCGGTAGCTTTCAAACCGGACAGCCAGGACATCTGCTTCGTGCCCAATGGCGACTATGCCAGCGTCGTGCGCAAATTGCGCCCGGACGCCGACGATGATGGCGAGATTGTCCACATCGACGGCACGATAATGGGACGGCACAAGGGCTTGATCCATTATACCGTTGGGCAGCGCAAAGGACTGGAAATTGGCGGGCAGGCCGAGCCGCTCTATGTGATTCGGCTAGAACCGGAATCAAAACGCGTCATCGTCGGGCCGAAAGCCGCTTTGGCGGTCGCGTCGGCTTCGTTGCGCGATATCAACTGGATCGGTGGTGACTATGCCGGGCCGGTCGAGGTCAAGGTCCGCTCGATGTCAAAGCCCACCCTGGCCCGGCTCGAAGGAGAGGACCTGCAATTCCACAATCCGGAATTTGGCGTCGCTCCGGGGCAGGCTGCGGTTTTCTATCACAAGGAACGGGTGCTGGGCGGCGGCTGGATCAACAGCACTGCTGCGGTTGAACAGCAATGGCTGGCGGGTGCCGAAGTCTAGTCTATTCGGCCTCTAGCTGTTCGTCGGTCAGCATCACGCAGCCCCAGCCTTCACGAAACTCGGCGGTAGCCGACTCCATCAGCAAAGCGGAGGCGGTCACCCTCTTTAGCTCGTCATCCAGCGTCAGGCTGACCACTTCCATGCCGGGTTCGAAATCCTTCTCGCAATCCTTGATGTCCCGTCCACCGACATAATGGCAGGAACAGGCCACCCGGGCACCATAAGCTGTGCCGACGTCCAGTTGTCCTTTAATACTGCTATAATTATACGCGAACAGGGCGATCAGGATGAGCAGGAACAGCGCAGCGACATATATTGCGATACGCGCCTTGCTCCGGGGAGATGGTGATGTGTCTTTTACGGTTGCCATGGCGGCTTCTATTGGTGCAACGACGGCCCATGCACAAGATTAAACTCGCCTTGATCCCGGCCCTGACGCTTGCCCTTTCCGCGTGCGGGTCAAATGGTGATCCCGACATAGCGCCACAAAAAAGCGCTGCCGAACTGGCCTATATTTCGGACGCCAGCCCCATTGCCAAGGCGCGGCTGGATGCTGCTATTTCGCCGCTTTTCGCCGATCCGGCAATGGCGGAAACGCGGGCATTCCTGGTCATGCACCAGGGCAAGATCATCGCCGAACGCTATGGCGAGGGCTATGATGCGAACACAAGATTCATCAGCTGGTCCATGGCAAAAAGCTTCACCGGAGCGCTGATCGGATTTCTGGTGGCCGATGGCCGGCTGGTGCTCGATGATCCTGCCCCTGTGCCCGCATGGCAAAGGCCCGGCGATCCGCGCGGCGACATAACCCTTCGGCATTTGCTGCATATGTCGTCCGGTCTTGATCATACCGAAGTGCCGGAGGAAGGCGGGAAAACCGTTTTCGAGGCTGACACCAACCGCATGCTTTTTCTGGATGGTGCGCAGGATACGGCCACTTATGCCGAAGCCCGCCCGATGGAAGCAAGGCCGGGCGAAAAATTCGAATATAGCACCGCTACCAGTATCATTCTCTCCGACATTATCACCCGTACCTTGACCAAGAATTCCGATCCGGAAGTGCGTCGCCACGATACCTTGCGCTTCATTCGCGGACGTTTGCTCGAACCGCTGGGAATGGATGGCACCTATCCGGAATTTGGTCCAAACGGAACATTTCTGGGCGGCAGCTTCATCCATGCTACAGCGCGCGATTATGGCAAGTTTGGCGAATTTTTGCGCAATAACGGCGCTCGAAAAGGGGCACAGCACTTGCCGGTCAGCTGGGTGCGCTTCATGAAGACATCTTCGGAAAATGACCCGGCCTATGGCGGGCATCTCTGGCTGAATAAGAGGCGCCCGGAAGGCCGCAATCAGGTGCTGTTTCCGGAGAATGGTCCGGATACCATCTTTGCCGCCCTCGGCCATCTAGGCCAGCAGATCGTCGTGTCGCCCGAGCAACAGCTGACGGTGGTCCGGCTCGGCAAGACGCAGGATGACGTGCTGGCGCCGATGAGCGCGCAGATTGGCCGGATCATGGCATTGTTCCCGATCAGGGGTTAGCGCCAGCCTTAGTCAGCCAGCTACAGGCGAAACTTGCCTTCGACCACAGTCACGCATTTACCGCCGAGCCAGGCGCGGTCGCCGTCGTGCCGGCAATTGACATAGCCGCCGCGCTGGCTTGCCTGATAAGCGGTAAAGCTGTCGCGGCCCAATTGCCTGGCCCAAAAGGGTGTGAGCACGGCATGCGCCGAACCGGTCACGCTATCCTCGTCGACTCCTCCGCCGGGGACGAACACCCGGCTGAGCACATCGGTGTCCTTGCCGGGGGCGGTACAGATAAATTGCGCATTGCCGAGCGCTGCGAGCGCTTTCAGGTCCGGCTTGAGTGCCAGAACCTCATCGGCATTTTCATAGCGCAAGACATGATAGCGTCCCTCGTGAAACTGCGTTTCGACCGGGCTGCCACCGACCAGTGTGACGATTTCCTGCATGGTTTTGGGAGCAGGGACGTAGGCCGGGAGATCCAGTGCATAGCCATCACCCTCGCGTTTGACGGTCAGTACGCCGGCTTTTCTCGTCCGGAAAGTCACTTGCTGCCGCTCGGAATCCTGCGACAATATAATATGGCCGCTGGCCAGCGTTGCATGACCACATAGCGCGATTTCCACGGTGGGCGTAAACCAGCGCAATTCGTAATCTGCTGCACCGCTTGCGTCGCGCAGGTAGAAGGCGGTCTCGGCAAAATTATTTTCTTCGCCAATGGCCTGGAGTACATCGTCTTCTAACCAGGTTTCCAGCGGCATGACGGCGGCCTGATTGCCGGAAAAAGGTCGGTCGGCAAAAGCATCAACATGATAATATGGCAGATTTGTCATGGGTAAAGCAGTCCTTCGGTCCAGTCGTCACCGTTGCGGACAAAGGTCCGCCGTTCGTGCAGCCGGTGTGCCCGGTCCTGCCAGAACTCAAAACGTACTGGCGTAAGGCGATAGCCCGACCAGTGTGGCGGGCGCGGTACATCGCCTCCCTCAAACCGTTGCGTCATTTCCGCGAACCGGGCTTCAAAGGTAGCTCGATCCGCTAGTGGACGGGATTGGTCCGAGGCCCAGGCGCCAAGTTGTGAGTCCCGGCTGCGGGTGGCAAAATAGGCATCCGCCAGTTCATCTGCTACCGTTGAAATCTGTCCATCAATCCGGATCTGGCGGCGCAGGCTTTTCCAGTGAAACAAGATCGCAGCCTTCGGATTCTCCGCAATATCGCCAGCCTTGCGACTCTGCTGGTTGGTGTAAAAGACAAAGCCATCGGGACCATGGCCTTTCAGCAGCACCATCCGCGCCGAAGGCTGTCCGTCGGCATCGGCGGTGGCAATGGTCATCGCATTGCTGTCATTAATCTCGGTTTCGCGCGCTTCGGCGAACCAGGTCTCGAAAAGGGAAAATGGATTGGTCATGGCGCTTTCTCTAACATCCTGCTGGCGACCGGCAAACAAACAAAATTTTGCCCGGCGACAAAGCGCCGTTTTCTGCTAGAGCCACGGCAAAGAGGGCTATTATGAACTGGGATCTGGTTTTTTCAATCACCAATAATTATGCACTGCTGATGTGGTTGATTCTGGCATTGGCACCGCGCAGTCAATCCATAATGACCGGTCTGTTCTACGGCGGAATCGGCCTTCTGGCCTGCGCCTATGCAGTAATCATCATCCCGATGATGACGGGTATTATCGATGGTGGCAGCGAGGGAATTCCGGATTTTTCGACTCTGGCGGGTGTCCAGCAATTGCTCGCCAGCCCGGGCGGAGCAACTGTGGGGTGGATCCATTATCTCGCCTTTGATCTGTTTGTCGGCCTGTGGGTTGCGCGCAATGCGGATAAATACGGGTTTGCACGCTGGGTACAGATACCTATCTTGCTATTTGTCCTGATGCTGGGGCCATTGGGACTGGTTCTTTATCTATTGCTGCGTTTCACGCGACATAACAAGGTTGCAGATGCCGTTATGCCCGAATAAGACAGTAGAGTTGAAAATTGGCGATAAATGCCAATCTCTGCATGGTAAGGATTTGAAAAAGGTCAAATAATGATAGATCCCTATCAAGCATTGGGTGTTGCCAAGGGTGCCAGCGACAAGGAGATCAAGTCTGCCTATCGCAAGCTCGCCAAGGAACTGCACCCGGACAAAAACAAGGACAATCCCAAGGCGACGGAGCGTTTCTCCGACGTCACCAAAGCTTATGACCTGCTACTGGACAAGGAAAAACGCGGCCAGTTCGATCGCGGAGAGATTGACGGGGAGGGTAACCCCACTGCGCCTTTCGGCTTTGGCGGTGGTGGCGGCGGATATCAACGCAGCCCTGGCGGCCAGCAACATGATTTCGGCAATGCCGGCGCGGATTTCGGCGATATTTTTGAAGGGCTTTTTGGCGGTGGAGGCGGCGGCAGTTCGCCATTCGGTGGCCGCCAGCGTAGTGCACCGCCACCCAAGGGTGCCAATGTCGCCTATCGGCTAAAGGTCGAATTTATCGCTGCGGCAACGCTCCAGAAACAGCGCATCACGCTGGAAGATGGCAAAACGATTGATCTCAGCCTGCCCAAGGGTGTCGAAGAAGGTACGCAAATGCGCCTTAGCGGCAAGGGCCGGCAAGGACCGGGCGGCAATGGTGATGCTATTGTCACGATCCATATTAATTCCCATCCCTTTTACGAACGCGATGGTGACAATATCAGGCTGGAACTGCCGATCAGTCTGAAAGAGGCCGTGGAAGGTGCCAAGATCAAGGTTCCCACGGTGGATGGACCGGTGATGCTTTCCATTCCTGCTGGATCGGATTCGGGCAAGACGCTGCGTTTGAAAAACAAAGGCTTCCATGGGAAATCGGGTGTTCGCGGAAATCAGCTGGTCACTTTGATGATCACCTTGCCGAAAAAAGATGAAAAGCTCGCAGAATTTGTCAAGGAGTGGAATCCGGAAGACAATCCCCGTGCCGGCATGGGTGTATAGGTTTGGCCTGGATTTTCCATGTCTAAGCTTTCTCCCGAAGCCCGGCGGCAGGTTGCGAAAGAGTCAGTAAAATCCGGCGTTGATGCCAACGAGAAACTGACCGACGAGGATCTGGTTGGCAGTGCTTTCATCATCCTCAAGCGAACCGCCGTGGGTGTCTATTATGACGGTTTCACTTTTGCCGGAAATTTCGCTTATCTGTCGCTGCTTGCCGTATTTTCCTTCTTCATTGTCGCCGCAGCGATTGTCGGCGGCTTTGGCCAGACCGCGGTCGGTACAGATTTTGTCGAGGCCTTTCTAAAGACGGTTCCGCCATCGGTCGCCGGCGCGCTGCACGATCCGATCAGAGACGCGATGACCGCACGCACCGGGCCTTTGCTCTGGCTCAGCGCCATCGTCGGACTGTGGACAACGACCAGTCTGATCGAGACAATCCGGGAAATCCTGCACCGTGCCTATGGTGTGCAGGCGCAGCGCGCGTTCTGGGAATATCGTCTGACATCGACCGTGCTCATTCTTGTCTCGGTCTTTTTTGCGATGCTGGCCCTTAGCGCGGGATTCGTAGTGGCGGGTATCAGCGGATTTCTGGGTACTTATTTTCCTGCGGTCGAAAGCGATGCGCTTTGGGTATCGCTGTCCAACGCTATTCCGTTTCTGGTCCTGTTTGCGACCCTTTATCTGTTGTTCCGCCTGCTGACGCCCCGCCAATATCGACCGCGCCAATATCCCAAATGGCCGGGCGCTGTTTTCATCAGTGGCTGGTGGCTTTTGATTACCGGATTGCTGCCGGTTTTCCTCAAATATGCTGCCAATTACCAGCTTACCTATGGTAGTCTCGCCGGTGTCATCATCACATTGATTTTTTTCTATCTCGTCGGCCTCGGCATGGTAATCGGCGCAGAGATAAACGCTGCTCTGGCCGAACGACCCTCGCGAAACGGGCATAGTGAATGATCCGCTGGAAAATCATCCGGATAGCGTTTATCAGCAGCGATTATCTGATTTCAGGAGACCGGGGCGATGAGTGATTTAATGAAGGGCAAGCGTGGCTTGATCATGGGGCTTGCCAATAACAAGTCACTGGCCTGGGGCATTGCGCAACGCCTGGCTGCAGACGGAGCCGAACTGGCGATCAGCTATCAGGGCGAAGTGATGGCCAAGCGCGTCAAACCGCTGGCAGAACAATTGGGCTGCGATTTCCTGATTGACTGCGACGTCAGCGATATGGACCAGCTGGATACAGCATTTGCCGAGATTGAAAAACGCTGGGGCAAGATCGATTTTGTCGTCCACGCGATCGGCTTCACCAACAAGGAAGCTCTGCGCGGTAAATATTATGATGTGACGCTGGACGATTTTCTGATGACCATGAATATCAGCGTCTACAGCTTCACCGCTGTTGCCAAACGCGCTGCTGCGCTGATGAGCGCCGGCGGATCCATGCTCACCTTGTCCTATTATGGTGCCGAAAAAGTCATCCCGCACTATAATGTTATGGGCGTAGCCAAAGCCGCACTTGAAGCTTCGGTAAAATATCTCGCAAATGATGTCGGCCCCGATGGCATCCGGGTGAACGCGATTTCCGCCGGGCCGATCAAGACACTGGCCGCTTCCGGAATTGGCGATTTCCGTTATATTCTGAAGTGGAACGAGCATAATGCACCGCTCCGGCGCAACGTGACAATCGATGACGTAGGCGCTTCTGCTCTCTATTTCCTGTCCGATCTTTCCTCCGGTGTCACCGGTGAAACCCATCATGTCGATGCAGGCTATCACACAGTCGGCATGAAACAGGAAGACGCGCCCGATATCACACTGGATTGATCACACCGGTTTGTCGTGAAACGTCCTTTCGAAAATAATAATGCATTTATCAGCGCGGAGAGCGAGTTTTGAGTTTTAATATCTTTGGCCATGCTTTCCGCTTTTCCACATGGGGAGAAAGTCACGGACCTGCGCTTGGCGCGCTGGTCGACGGTTGCCCTCCCGGACTGGAACTGAGCGAAGCGGACATCCAGCCGTTTCTTGACGCGCGGCGCCCCGGCCAGTCGAAATATACGACCCAGCGTCAGGAACCGGATCAGGTCAAAATTCTTTCCGGTATATTTGACGGCAAGACCACTGGCACACCGATTTCGCTGATGATCGAGAATGTCGATCAACGGTCCAAGGATTATAGCGAAGTCGCCAAAGCCTATCGTCCCGGCCATGCCGATTATGCCTATGACCAGAAATACGGCTTCCGCGACTATCGCGGCGGTGGCCGGTCCAGCGCCCGCGAAACTGCCTCGCGGGTTGCTGCTGGTGCAGTAGCGCGAATGGTAATTCCCGAAGTCACAATCCGAGCGTGGGTCGCCGAGATCGGCGGCGATGCAATCGATCCGGCGAATTTTGATGCCAATGAAATCAGCAACAACCCGTTTTTCTGCCCTGATGCTGAAGCCGCGAAGCGGTGGGAAGCGCTGGTCGATGGTGCTCGCAAGGATGGCAGCAGCGTCGGCGCGATCATTGCCTGCGAGGCGACCGGAGTGCCCGCTGGCTGGGGAGCGCCGGTCTATGCCAAAATGGACAGCGAGATTGCCGCAGCCATGATGACGATCAATGCGACCAAGGGAATCGAAATAGGCGACGGCTTTGCGGCCGCCCGCCTCCGCGGCGAAGAAAATGCCGATGCGATGCGGCCAGGGAATAACGGACCGCGATTTGACTCCAATCATAGCGGCGGCACCGCTGGCGGTATATCCACCGGCCAGCCGATCTTTTGCCGGGTGGCGTTCAAGCCTACCAGCTCGATTTTAACGCCGGTGGCAACCATCTCACCCGAAGGGGAAGCGACCGAAATATCGACCAAGGGCCGCCATGATCCTTGTGTGGGCATACGCGGCGTTCCGGTAGTCGAAGCGATGATGGCGCTGGTTCTCGCTGATCAGAAAATGATGCACAGGGCGCAATGCGGATGAAAAATCTCCTGGAAATAGCAACCCTGCCTCTCGCGCCTTCTGGCCCGCTGAGCCCTGTTGAAGGCTGTTTCTAAACCATGATCGACCTCATTCTTCACATCATTGATGAATATATTCAGGCAAACAAGGCGATCATCGGCCTGGTGATCCTTGGATTTTTGTTCGCCGGTTTCATCATGGAGCGCTTTCCTGCTGCAGTGGTTGCGGTGCTCGGCGCCTGTATGTTCCTGTTTCTCGGGATCATCGATTCCGACGGCCTGTTTTCGGTCTTCTCCAACACAGCGCCGATCACCATCGCCGCGATGTTCATCCTGTCGGGTGCGCTCCTGCGCACAGGCACCATCGATGCGATTGCCGGATTCATCATCAAGCGCGCAAAGCGACGACCCAAGCTGGCGGTCGCGGAGATGTTTCTCGGGGCGTTTGTCGCATCGGCATTCATGAACAATACGCCGGTGGTGATCGTCCTGATTCCGATCATCCTGCGCCTGTCGCGGGCAACCGGCTTCTCGTCCAAGAAATTGCTCATCCCGCTGAGCTTTATCTGTATATTGGGCGGCACGACCACGCTGATCGGCACCTCGACCAACCTCATTGTCGATGCGGTTGCGCGCGATCAGGGACTGGCCGGCTTCGGTATCTTCGAAATAACGCCTTATGGCCTGATCGCGGCGGTTGCCGGGACAATCATGATGGTATTGTTCAGCAGCTGGCTGCTGCCGAGCGGTGATGTCAGAGGCCAGTTTGACAGCAGTGACGAAAGCGCTTTTCTCACCGAACTGACGGTTCGGCGCAAGGCGTCGGTGATCGACAAGAAACTTTCCGCCGTCCCCGAACTGCGCCGGGCTGGCCTGGAGGTCACGGCCGTCAAGCGGTTGAGCAGTTATATCCGTCATGACCTCGATTTTCATGAACTTCGGGCAGGCGACCGGATTGTCGTACAACTGGATCTCGCCGAGCTGATCTCGCTGCGCGAATCTGAAGATTTCAAAGTCGGCATAGTCCACAAGGGCGACGCCGGGCCGTTGGGCGAAGAACTGGTCGAGGCCACGGTGGCACCGAGCCATCCCAGCATCGGTAACCGGTTGTATGACATTCCCTTCCTGTCGCAGCTCGATGTCCGGATATTGGGCATGACCCGTTATCGCAATCTGCCACGCTCTGATCTGACCAATGCGCGCATTCACGCGGCCGACCGGCTGCTGGTGACCGGTTCCAGCGAAGATATCCACCGCATGTATCAAAACCCGAATTTGTTCGGGGTCGGGCAGACCAAGATTCGTGCTTTTCGCAGGGACAGGGCGCCAATTGCGATCGGGGCTCTCGTCGCAGTGGTTGTTCTCGCCGCACTCAATGTGATCCCGCTGGCGGTCGCCGCTATCCTCGCGGTCGGCGCTATCCTGCTGGCGCGCTGTATTGACGCCGAGGAAGCCTGGGGATCGATCGACGGCAATGTACTGGTTCTGATATTCGGGATGCTCGCGGTCGGTCTGGGTCTGCAGCAGGCCGGCAGTGTTGACCTGCTTGTTTCCGAACTGACGCCCTTTTTGCGGGAAGTGCCGCCCTGGGGGCTGGTCTTTGCGATCTATGTCCTGTCGGTGATCATGACCGAGATTGTGACGAACAATGCGGTCGCCATCATCATCACTCCAATTGCCATCGCGCTCGGCAATGACCTGGGTGTCGACCCCCGGCCTTTGGTGATCGCGGTCATGTTTGCGGCTTCCGCAAGCTTCGCAACGCCGATCGGCTATCAAACCAACACGCTGGTGTATGCGGCGGGCAATTACCGGTTCACCGATTTCTTCAAGGCCGGCATTCCGTTGACTTTCGGCGTCGGACTGTCGACCTGTCTCGCAATCAGCTTCTGGATGTAGTTCAGCCCTAAAGGCTTGCCGCGCTCTCCTGCTGACGATAGGCTCGCAGGGGGAAAATACGGGGAATATTACATGCTGGCATTCTGGTTCAAGATTCCGCTCTGGCAGCGGGTGATCGCGGCGCTCGTTCTGGGTGTCATCACCGGCCTGATCTGGGGGCCCGAATCCGAAACCATCAAATGGATCGGCGATTTCTTCATCAAGGCGATCAAGATGCTGGTCGTCCCGCTGATCTTCTTCTCGCTGGTAGCCGGCGTGGCGGCGCTCGGCGATCTCAAAAAACTGGGCAGCGTTGGTGGACGGGCGATGGTTCTGTTCGTGATTACCGGACAGATTGCAGCCTGGCTGGGGCTCGCGCTTGGCACATTTTTCAAACCCGGGTACGGCGTCGATACCGATGCCATTGAAATGGGGCCTACGCCTGCACCCAATGATACGACCGCCGTCGATATGATCCTTTCCATCGTGCCCGACAGTCCGGTGCAGGTGATGGCCGATGTTCGCGTATTGCCGCTGATCGTCTTCGCTCTGCTAATCGGCATCGGCATATTGATGGCCAAGGAAGACGGCAAGCCGTTGGCGAAGATTTTCGATAGCGGTGCTATTGTGATGCAGAAAGTCACGATGATCGTGATGGAACTGACACCTTTTGGTGTGTTCGCGCTGATGGCATGGGTGGCCGGTACGCTGGGTACCGACGCCCTGATATCGCTGGCGCAACTGGTCGGGCTCAACTATCTCGGTTGCCTGCTGATTATCGGCATCGTCTATTCGGGGATGATCAAGTTTGTCGCCAAATTGCCGGTGATCGATTTCTTCCGCGGCATCGTGGATGCGATTGCGGTCAGCTACTCCACGGCTTCGTCCAATGCGACCCTGCCGGTGACCCTGCGCTGTGTCGAACGCAACCTTGGTGTCCGGAACTCGGTCGCAAGTTTCGTGGTGTCGCTCGGCGCGACAATCAACATGAACGGCACCGCCATGTATCTGGGTTTGGCCACTCTGTTCGGTGCCCAGATATTCGGCGTTGATCTGAGCTGGGGCGACTATCTGCTGATCTCGATCACCTCGACATTGGGCGCAATTGGCGCGGCAGGCATTCCGGGTGCGGGCCTGATCATGATGGCCTTGGTCTTCGGCAGCGTCGGCGTGCCTCTTGAAACCATCGCTTTCGTCGCTGGCGTCGACCGGATCATGGACATGATGCGCACCACTACTAATGTTTCGGGTGACGCGGCGGTAGCGGTGACTGTGGCGGCGATGACCGGCGAGATCGACCGTGAGGAAATGATCTCGGCGGACGATGTCTAGGTAAGACTTGGCGTTGTAATATGGACTGACCTGATGACCGAACCAGAATGATTCAGGTGAGCGCCTTTTTCATCAGCACGGCCGCTGTGATATCGCCGGTCACATTCACCACGGTTCTCGACATGTCCAGCAGTCGATCAACGCCAAGAATGATCACCAGTCCTGATGCCGGTATGCCAAAGCCAGCTGCCACGCTCGCCAGTATCGCGATGCTGACGCCGGGCGTTCCCGGTGCTCCGATCGATGACGCCACCAGAGTGCCCACCAGCAGCAATGTTTCCGCCAAGCTGAGCTCAACACCCGATATTTGCGCCAGAAACAATATGGCAATGCTTTGATAGAGAGCGGTGCCCGCCATGTTCATCGTCGCCCCCAGCGGGACCACCAGGTTCGCTACATCGTCCGGGACATGGAACCGACGCGCGGTCTGGATCGTGCCGGGCATAACCGCAGATGAACTGGAAGTGGAAAATGCCAGCAGCAGGTTCGGACCGGCGATTCTGAAAAAAGAACGGAATTCAAGCCCGCCGATCAGCTTCAGCAGCAAGGCATATATCAGGAAGAGAAGCGCGAGCCCGAGGAGAACTGTGCCGACATAGTTGAGCAGGCCGAGTAGCGAGTTCGGCCCGATCTGGATCATCAGCTGTGCCATCAACCCGAAAACGGCGAGCGGAGATAACAGCATCGCCCATTTCACGATTGTCATGGAAATGGACATTAGTGAATCGAGCACGGAGAGGAGCGGTTCCGCCTTCTCTCGTTGAATCTGGCTGGCGGCGACTCCGGTCAGAACTGCAAGAATCACGATCGCCAGCAAATCGCCCTGGATTACGGAAGCGGCCGGATTGGTCGGCAGCACGCCGGCGACCAGATCCGGTAATCTGGAGATGTCGAACATCTGAACATCGGCCTGAACCGTTTCTACCGGCATTTCCAGTCCGCTACCCGGCTCGAACAGGCGAGCCAGATAAATGCCGATCCAGGCGGCAGCGAAGGTGGTCGAGACGATGAACAGGCCCAGCCGGACGCCCAGCTTTCGCATTGCCTGATTGGAAGGAGCGCCGGCAAGACCGCTGACGATGGAAGCAAACACCAGAGGCACCAGAACGATCGCGATCAGGCCGAGAAAAAGCTGGCCGGGCAGAGCAAGCCAGTCACCGATCATATTGGCCGTGGAAAGCGGGACCAGTCCGGCGGTTGGGCCCAGCAGCATGCCGGTGCCGATGCCGATTACCATCGCGATGAGCACTTGGGCCCAAAGCCGCGAGCGGGCCCAGATTCGCAATTTGGTACTCTGCTGAATCAGATGGGTCAGTTCCGAACCGGTTGCGTTTAGCATAAGGAACTATTCACTGGCCCATTGCCTGCTTTCTGCCCGTTTCCGTCTTCATGACCACGATGCATCCAGTATCCTCGTTCAAGATAAAACGGCAGCTTCAATCGGCAAATGGATCCGTCACCAATATCGTATCTTCGCGTTCCGGCGAAGTCGACACCAGAGCCACAGGGCACTGGATCAACTCTTCGACCCGCCTGATATATTTGATCGCCTGCGCCGGAAGATCAGCCCAGCTGCGGGCTCCGGCGGTGGTTTCGTTCCAGCCTTCCAGCGTCTCGTAAACCGGTTTAACCGCAGCCTGATCCTGATGATGCGGTGGCAGATAGTCATATGTCACGCCGTCGAGTTCATAGCCGACGCAGATTTTCAGCTCTTCGAAGCCATCCAGTACGTCCAGCTTGGTCAGGGCAATGCCGGCCACTCCGGATACGGCCAGAGCTTGCCGTACCAGCACCGCATCGAACCAGCCGCAGCGCCGCTGGCGACCGGTGACCGTACCGAATTCGTGGCCGCGTTCGCCCAGCCGTTGACCGATATCGTCATCCAGCTCGGTCGGGAAAGGACCCGAACCCACGCGCGTTGTATAGGCCTTGGTAATCCCGAGCACATAACCGGTTCCGGAAGGCCCAATGCCCGAGCCGCCCGCAGCGGTACCCGAAATCGTATTGGAGCTTGTAACAAACGGATAGGTGCCGTGATCGACATCCAGCAACACGCCCTGCGCGCCCTCGAACAAGATAC
>JBALUX010000037.1:0-20263 GCA_036963725.1 Parasphingorhabdus sp.
GATCGGCAGGTCGCGATAGCTCTTGATGCCCTGACGAAAGACCAGCACATGGGCCGGGCAGTTCATCGGCTTGATTGCCATCATGTCGGCGGTGCCGGTGATGACGGGGCCTTCTCCCTCGGCATCGGGAACTTCATCCGGGACCGCGAACATATTCTCGCTATATTTGCCCCAGTGGCCGGACTGCTCCCATTGCCGCACGTCCATCAATTGTGGCGTTTTCACCTCTTCATAGCCGGCGTCGATCTGGCGGCGGCGCATATATTGTTCCAGCGCCTGCCAGATCACATAGCCCTTGGGATGCCAGAAGATGCTGCCCTGCGCTTCGGACTGGATATGATAGAGATCCATTTCCTGGCCGAGTTTGCGGTGGTCGCGCTTGGCCGCTTCTTCGAGCCGCATCAGATGGGCGTTGAGTTGTTTCTTGTTGAGCCAGCCGGTGCCGTAGATGCGTGATAGCTGCGGGTTGCGCTGGTCGCCGCGCCAATAGGCACCGGACACGCGCATCAGCTTGAACGCCTTGGGGTCGAGCTTGCCGGTCGAGGCGAGATGCGGCCCGCGGCACATGTCCATCCAGTCGTCACCCGACCAGTAGACGGTGATCTCGTCGCCTTCGGGAAGCTCGGCGGCCCATTCGGCCTTGAACGTCTCGCCATCCTTCTGCCAGCGCGCGATCAGGTCGTCGCGTTCCCAGACTTCCCGGCGCAGCGGCTTGTCAGCGGCGATGATCCGCTTCATTTCCTCTTCGATTTTCGGCAGATCCTCGTCGGTGAACGGATCGCCGGCGGGGGCGAAATCATAATAGAAGCCGTCGTCGGTCGACGGACCAAAGGTGATCTGCGTGCCGGGGAAGATGTTCTGCACGGCCTCTGCCAGCACATGGGCATAGTCATGGCGCGCCAGTTCCAGCGCGTCTTCCTCGTCGCGGGAGGTAACCAGCGCCAGTTCGGTATCTTCCTCCAGCGGACGCATGATATCGCGCAACTCGCCGTCAATCTTTGCGGCCAGCGCAGCCTTGGCCAGGCCGGGTCCGATGTCGGCGGCAATCTGTGCGGGGGTAGTGCCCGATGCCACTTCACGCGTGCTACCGTCGGGAAGGGTGATTTTGATCATCTCGGTCATGGGCTCAGGTCATCTCAAAGTTTGTCAAAGTTGCGGCCAGGATAGGCTGGAAAACCAGCCGTCACCGGGCTGGATTTGACTTAGTCTTTTGGGGTTTCAAGTCAACCAAATCAGATGCCGGGCGGGATGAGAGAGGAAAGTGTCATATGCATAATGTCATGCGTACTTGACTTTTGTGGTCGAATCGAGCAGATAGGTCAAGTACACATGACATAATGTCTATGTGACTTGATGGAGAATGATCATGAGATTGAAACGCTGTTCGGGTCGGGCGATGACCCCCAATGAAAATATCGCCATATGGGCGGCGCTGGTGGTCCTGTTTCTGGGGGCGATGTGATGAGCACTAGCCGCTCACCGGGTATCTGGCAGCGCTTTTGCCGCTTGTTCAAGCCCGACTGGATGTTCGGATTCATTCTGCTCGTGGGCATGGGGCTGTTGGCGGTTTCGATCTTCGACCCGAACGAAGTCCGTCCCGGTACCGTGACTCCGGTTGCGAAAATCATCGGTGCAGCGCTGCTCGTTTTGACTCTATCCTATATCGCGACTTATGCAGCCGCCCTCGACCGCCGCAAACTCGAGGACTATTTTTTCCAGATGATGGCCAACGGCGCCATTGTCGCCATCATCACCACCATTTTTGCCAATATGGTCTGGCTTGTTTTCGAAAAGCAGCTGGGCACGATGAGCGCGGACAGTCTTGTAGCTATATTGATAACTGCGTGGGGCTTTGGCTATTTCTTCTATCGTTTTCGCGGGCTCAACGCATGAAGAACAGGCTCAAGGTTCTCCGCGCCGAGCGCGACTGGTCGCAGGCCGATCTGGCTGAACGGCTCAAGGTTTCCCGGCAGAGCGTCAATGCGATTGAAACCGGGAAATATGATCCGTCTTTGCCGCTGGCGTTCCGGATTGCCGATCTTTTCGCCATGCCGATCGAGGAGATATTCCTGCGCGATTGAGGGGCCGAAGAATTGTAATGCGCCGGACTGCATCTTGTCTTAAGCTCCCCCCATGTCTGATCCTCAACAAGTCTGGCTTATCGATAGCGACAGTGCGCTGAAGCGACGGGTGCGGATCGAGGTGATTGGCAAGACCTTCGCGCTTTACGAGCAGCAATGGCGCAGCGACGCCTATTTTTTCGGTGACCTGGTCTATCGCGGCAAGGAAGGGGACTCGCATGTCTTCGGCCTCGAGGATGGCATCAAGGATCGTCCGAAATGGAAGCTCGGTTTCAAGGGCGGGATTTCGGCGGAACTGACGGCATTGCTGCCAAGTCCGAAGCAGCCGCTACTGTCCAATATCGGCATGTTGATCATCGCGTTCCTGTGTCTGGGAATTGTCTATTTTGCGGCCAGCTGATGCGGTGCACCTGCGCAGGCAGGTGTCCATCTCCTGAACCATATTCCAAAGACAGATGCTCTTGAGCGAATGAACGCGCGTCAACGTGCCTTCTCATTCATCGTTTTTGAACTATAGGACAGGTGATGGACCCCCGCCTTCGCGGGGGCAGTTATTGGGTGACTATATGGAAGACGAAATCTTGTATCTCGACCGTCCCGGCGGCGCTTCTCTGGCTTATTGCTACACCGCGCCGAAACCCGGCGTGAAGGGCACAACCCTGGTGTTCCTGCCCGGCTATATGTCGGACATGGAAGGCGGCAAGGCGCTGGCCGTTGACGCGTGGGCGAAGCAACAGGGTAGGGCGATGCTGCGGCTCGACTACGCCGGATGCGGCGCGAGCGGCGGCGAGTTCGAGGAACAGAGTCTGATCAACTGGCGCGAGGACGTGCTGTTCCTGATCGACAAGATCACTTCGGGTTCCATCACCCTGATCGGTTCGTCGATGGGCGGCTGGCTGATGCTGCTGGTCGCGCTGTCGCGGCCGATGCGGGTGAAGAATCTGGTCGGTATCGCTGCCGCGCCGGACTTCACCGACTGGGGCTTCACCCAGGAACAGAAAATGACCATCCTGCGCGACGGCAAGCTGGAGGAAGACAGCGAATATTCCGACGAGCCCTATGTCACCACCCGCACCTTCTGGCAGTCCGGTGATACCAACCGTTTGCTCCACAAGGAAATCGGCTTTGATGGCGCGGTGCGTCTGTTGCACGGGCAAAAAGATGCTGATGTGCCGTGGGAATATAGTCTCGAGACAGCCAAGAAAATCCGTTCAGATGATGTGCAGGTCCATCTGGTAAAGGACGGCGATCACCGCCTGTCGCGGGATCAGGATATCGCCTTGCTGATCGACGTGGTTTCGCGACTGGGGTGATTTGTTGATCTAAAACAATCCTTTAACGGGTATGATGTCCATGATTTCTTCGCTAATTCTGCCGTTGTTGATGCAATCGGCGACGCCTTTCGGTTCCCCGATCGATCCCGTGCTGCGGCCATCGGACGCCAGGCCGGAGGCACCCGTCAATCCACCGAAGGTCGAGCCGAAGAGCCCGGTCGATATCCGCTTCAATCAATGTATCGACCAGGCGGCAGACGATCCGGACAATGGTTTGCTCGCTGCCAATAAATGGCAGATCGAGGGCGGGACATATCTGGCGCGCAATTGTCTCGGCTTCGCTTATGCCGAACGGGAAGAATGGCCAAAGGCCATTCCGGCATTTGTGCTGGCGGCTGAAGGCGCGGATGCTGCGGATGACGAGCGCGCGGCCATTTTCTGGTCGCAGGCTGGCAATGCGGCATTTGCTGGCGGCGATCATGCCGCAGCATTGAAATATTTCGGCTCCGCGCTGGCGCAGGATACGCTCGATGGCCTGTTAAAAGGCGAAGTGCACCTCGATATGGCCCGCGTATATGTTGCCATGGATCAATATGACCAGGCGAAAGCACAATTTGTTCTGGTGCACGAACTCGTCCCGGAGGATCCGCTTGGCTGGCTGCTGTCGGCGACATTGGCGCGGCGGATGGGTGATTTTGCCCTGGCAAAATCCGATATCGCAGTGGCCGCCAAGCTGGCGACCACCGATCCGGCGATCGCGCTCGAAGCGGGAAATATCGCTTATGAAGCCGGTGATGTTGCGAACGCGAAAATCAATTGGGAACAGGCGGTCAAATTCGGACCCGACAGCTCGTCGGCCAAGGCCGCAACCCGCTATCTCGAACAGCTGGCGGCCAGCGTCGAGGAATGATTTGCGCTACCGATTGACGCCCGCTGGGCGAGGCCGGTTCTGAAGATCACCAGATCCTTTCTGCGGTGTATCTTGCCCGGCGAAACGGGTGCAACACCGCGCGGAACTTTTCGCCCTCAGACGAGGCAATATCGGCCTGAAAAGATGCTGATAGCTTAGAAATAGGTCTTTTGCTCCAAGGCTATAGGCCAAAGAACCTGGTCGCCGATTGACGGGGATCGGGGCCATAGGGTATTCTTTTACCGGGTCGCTCCAGGACCTAGACCAATAATGGCAGGTCATCACTCAAAGTAGATGGAGCGAAATCAATGGCAACTCATCATGGAATGAAAGAGTTCAAGGGGCTACCGGCTCTTTGTACCAGCGGCACCAACAGGAGCGACCGCTTCGGTCGAATGTTCGGTGATCTCCCGCCGCTTTATATCGACCCCAATGCACTTGCGGCCATCGGGGCAAAAAATGGTCCGATGAAGTCCACCGGAGCTGCGCAGAAGACCAACAATATTCCGGTAGCGCATATATTTTTCGGTCAGTTTGTCGATCACGATATCACGCTGGATTTGACCAGCAGTTTTGCCAGGTTGGACCGGCCTGAAGCGACGACCAATTTCCGGACGCCGACGCTGGATTTGGATTGCATCTATGGTGACGGGCCGGAAGGTTCGCCCTTCATGTATTTTCACGATCAAGCGACGTTTAACGGAGCGAAGCTGCTCACCGGCGCTGATATGCCCGGTGCAACCGCCTTCCAGGCAGATGATCTGCTGCGCTCGCCGCACTATCGGGCGGTGATCGGCGATCCGCGCAACGATGAAAACCGGATGATCTCGCAGCTGCAATTGGGGATGATCCGTTTCCACAACAAGGTGGTCGATCATCTGGACGGAGCCGGTGTTGATGCGTCCCATCTGTTTGAAGAAGCGCGGCGGGTCGTTACCTGGCATTATCAATGGGTGGTCGTGAACGACTATCTGCGCGCTCTGGTGGGTCAGCCGCTGCTGGATGATATTTTCGGCAATGGCCGTTTCATCTATCGGCCAGAAGATTGCCATTTTGGTGAACATTATGGTGCCGATCCGTTCATCCCGGTCGAATTTTCGGTGGCGGCCTATCGGTTCGGCCATTCGATGATTCCGCAACGCATCCAGATTCAGGCGGGCAAACCGGCGCTGGAAGTTTTCGGGCCCACACTAGGCGAAGGTTTTGGTCCCCTGAATGATGCGGATGCCGTGGTCCATTGGCCGCAAGTGCTCAATCTATCTGATCCGACCGTTGACCGCGCCGACAAGCTTGATGTCAAGATGGCGAAGGATCTGCTAAATCTGCCGTTCGTAACCAGCGGTGAAAAATCTCTGGCAACGCGTAATTTCTTGCGCGGGCAGGCTTTTCGTCTGCCATCGGGTGAAAATATCGCGGAAGCCTGCGAACGTCCGGATAGTGAAATTGATCAGGTCTCCAGCGTGGCCAAAGCGCTGGCATCGGCAGCCAATCCTCCTGCGAACCTCGAAGCGGGGACACCGCTGTGGCTGTACATATTGGCGGAAGCCAGCGCGATCGGACAAGAGACGTCGCCCGGAACCTTTGTCCAGGGCGAAGGACTGGGGCCGGTCGGCGGACGGATAGTGGCGGAGACGATTATCGGCCTGCTCGAGCTTGATGATGGTTCTTATCTTGGGTCGAACCGCCAATGGTCCCCGGCTAACGAAGAATATCCCCTCGGCACCGTCAATGACCTATTGTCGTTGCTGACTTTCTAAGTGCCGCGATGCGAACCGATCCCGGTCAGTGGCTCGGTCGGTCCGCATCCCGTCCTTAATCGAGGTAAAAATTCACCGTCGTGACCACGCGCACCTTCTTGTACGGCGTGTCGGTCACGCCATAGCCGCCGGCATCGCCATCGCGGCTGTTGATGCTGAAATAGCCCTGCGTGGCGGACTTGATGCCGCCGACATCGGTGCCGCTGTCCTCGGCAAATTGTTCGGCCGACTTGCGCGCGTCCTTGGTCGCTTCGGCGACCATTTCCGGTTTGATCTCGTCAAGCTTGGTAAAGGTGTAGCTCATGCCCGAACCGTCCTCGAGCACGACGCCGCGGCGGACCAGATCGAACTGGCGGGCGACCGCTGCCTGGGCCTTGTCGATATCGTCGGTGCGCAGGCTGAGCCGCTGGCGGATGGTATATTGGGGGATGCCGTTGTTGCTATACTGGTTCACGTTGGCGCCGGTCGGTTTGAGGGCGTCGGCCTTGAATCCCAGCTCCTTGAAGAAGCCGGTGATCGCAGTGGTGTCGCGATCGATATCGGTTTGCGCGCTCTGCAGATCGGTGGACTGCGCGCTATAGGCAATCGTCCAGGTGGCAAGATCGGCGGTCACTTCACGTTCGGCAAGGCCGCGCACGGTGACGCTGCGATCGGCCATTTTAGCGCGGAGCAGGCCGTCGCCGAGCAAATAGCCACCAATGATCAGGCCAACGGTCAACAGGCCGGCGCTCGCAAGCCAGACCTTGTTTTTGCTCTCGATAAATTTCTCGCTCATCGCTCTTTCCCTCAGTATAAAAGCCGCTTAGGCTATTTCCAGTGACCCGGTTCGGCTTTGCGATAGCTGCGATGAACCGTTTCTGAATAGCGATGAATGGAGATTCTCTTTGACCATAAAATATCTGCACACCATGCTCAGGGTCAGCGATCCGGAGGCAACCGTGGCCTTTTTCGGGCATCTCGGTCTGGAGGAAGTTCGCCGTTATGACAGCGAGCAGGGGCGTTTCACGCTGATTTTCCTGGCCGCTCCGGGGCAGAAGGATGTCGCCGAAGTCGAGCTGACCTATAACTGGCCTGCGGAAGACGGCAGTCCAGCCGAACAATATGACGGCGGCCGCAATTTTGGCCATCTCGCTTATGCCGTCGATGATATTTACGCCCTGTGCCAGAGCCTGATGGACGCGGGGATTACGATCAACCGTCCGCCGCGTGACGGTCATATGGCTTTCGTCCGCTCGCCCGATAATATTTCGGTGGAGCTGCTGCAGAAGGGCGACAGATTGCCGGTTCAGGAGCCGTGGGCGAGTATGGAAAATATCGGCGAATGGTAGGCACCTGACGGCGATTACACCGAAGCGGTCCCGGCCGGCCTGGCCGGTCTGCTCGCTGAAACATCGATCCAGACAATCTGGTTTCGGCCATTATTCTTGGCGTCATACAGGCGCCGGTCGGCGGTCGACATCACGCTGCGCAGCGACGCGCGTCTGCTGATCGACGCAACGCCGACGGAGAATGTTACCGGCTCGAGGATTTCGGGCACTTCCTCATGTACCGTCCTGACCAATGTCTCGCAAATTTCGGTCAGCGCATTGGCTGGATAGCTGCGCCGCTTGTCGCGGCTGTTGTCCTGCATCAGCAGGGTGAATTCTTCGCCGCCGATGCGGGCTGCGAAATGCGGTGTCGCGTCCAGCTCTCTGCCAACCACCCGCAAGACCGCATCGCCGATCTCGTGGCCGTAACGGTCATTGACCCGCTTGAAGAAATCAATGTCGAAAATCGCCAGGTGGCTGTAGCGATACTGGAGCTGGTTTTCCCGGAATTCCCGCTCGAAGGAACGGCGATTGTGCATCATCGTCAGCCCGTCGGTATCGGCGAGCAGAGTCAGTTCCACCTGCTTGCGCATCGATAGTTCATGCCGTTGTCGCAGCCGCAGAATGCGATTGGCCACACCGAGCGCCAGGATGATGGTTTCCAGCACCAGCGTGAAATAGAGACCGTAGTCGAGGATCGGCCAGCCGATATACAGGTCCATGCCGCGCGCCACCCGGTCGAGGCCGAACATGATAATCGGCGTCCAGCCGGCGATCTGGAACCAGATGGCGGTGCTGCCGCGGCGCAATGCGTGCCCCATGGCGTAAAGCACGATGAAGAAAATCGGCAGAAAGGACGCGTGATAATAGTTGCGCGCGTCCATGCTATAGCCTTCGTCAATCCGGAACACCAACAATGTGACGAAAACCGGCAACATGGCGAACGTGGTGATAAGGGCTCGCAGCCAGGGCGCGATCTTCCCCGGCTCGACAAAGCGGACAAGGAAAAAGCCGCCGGCACCGACCCCGATTGCCAGCGTCCAGTAGTTGAGCAGCATTTTCGTGGTCAGGCTGATATCGGGAAAAGCGATGAAAATCAGGCCCGAAGAGCTGAACGTATAGACGACGGTCGCGCTGATCATCAGACTGTGCCAGAGCATGAAGCTGTAGCGCAGGGCGCCGTAGAAAAACACGTTATAGAGCAGCGGCATGATCGCCATCCCGCAGAGCGCCGCAAACATGATCGACAGCGGCAGTGTCAGATTATCCCATCTCGCCTTCGAGGCCAGCTGGATCAACGAAATCGAACTGACCACCTTCGGATTATCGATCGCAAGATAGACTTGCTGGATGCGGCTCCGTATTTCTGGATATTCGGTGCCGGGAACGGGCAGTCCATATTGGCCTTTCGGTCGCCAGCTATCCGCCACTGCCTGCTCCGGGAAAATCGATGACAGGATAGTGCCATCGTCGAGCACCGCATGGACCTGCATCGTGGTCAGGCCATTGCTGTCGCCCTGAACCTCAACTGTTCCAGCGGGAAGCGTATCAGCGAGGAACGGGATCTTGACCCAGACTCTGGGACCTTTGACGGCATATTTATCCTCGGAGCAATCAAAGGCCTTGCCGGATTGCAGCAATGCCGGGGCCGTGACATCCATCGCGCTGCTTTGCGTGCACAGCCTGTCCGACATCGGAACCTCGGCAAGAGCGGGGGAACAGAGGCATAAATACGCCAGAAACACGATAATCAGGCGCAATTCATACTCCTTTGCCAAACCGCTGCTGCAGAAGCCCTGTCACATACTGTAAAACTCTTATTTTGCGGTTAAGCATCGACAGCATTAAATTTGCGGGGTAATTTGCCGGCCATGTTAGAAATCATCCGAATTCCCGTATTGTCCGACAATTATGTCTGGCTGGTCCACGAACCCGAATCCGGCGAGACGATGGTCGTCGATCCGGCGGTCGCAGAGCCGGTGCTTGCCGAGGCCGACAAGCGCGGCTGGACCATCACCCAGATCTGGAACACCCACTGGCACCCCGATCACACCGGCGGCAATGCCGCGATCAAGGAAGCCACCGGTTGCCATATCACCGGCCCGGAAGCGGAGCGGGAGCGCATTCCGACGCTCGACACATTGGTGAAGGAAGGCGACACCGTGAAACTCGGCGACGTGGTTGCCGATGTTATCGACGTACCCGCCCATACTGCCGGTCATATCGCCTTTTACATCCCGTCCGAGAAAGTGGCCTTCGTCGGCGATACGCTCTTTGCCATGGGCTGCGGGCGGCTGTTCGAGGGTACGGCCGAGCAGATGTATGACAATATGCGCAAGCTTGAAGCGCTGCCGGATGCCACGAAAATTTACTGCGCGCACGAATATACCCAGAGCAACGGCGAATATGCGCTGGTCGCGGAGCCGGACAATCTCGCCCTGAAAGAACGGATGGCCGAGGTGCTGACCCTGCGCTCTCGCGGCGAGGCCACGGTTCCGACGACGATCGGACAAGAACGCGCCACCAACCCGTTCATGCGGGCGGCATCGGCGGCGGAACTGGGCGAGCGGCGGACGGCCAAGGACAATTTCTGAGCCCCGGACGGTTTCATCCCCGGTTCAGTCCGAATCCTGTTATAAGGCTGTCTGATGGGGATCGACAACAGGAGACAGATGATGAGAAAACTGCTTTTAGCCCTTCCCGCGGCGATGCTGCTCGCTGCACCCGCGATCGGCGGAGAGAAAATCGAGCTGACCGAGAAACAGCAGGCGAAGCTCGACAAACAGCTTGAAGGGCGCAGCGCCGGCAAGGCGAAATCCTGCATCAACCGCAACGACCAGCGCAACATGACGGTGATCAGCGACGACATATTGATCTTCTCGTCCCGCCGCAACGCCAAGACCATCTATATCAACAAGCCGCCCGGCGGATGCCCCGGTGCGGACCGCTATATCCTGTCCTACCGGCGCACGACCAGCTCGCTCTGTTCCGGAGAGATTATCCAGCTGATCGACAATATGAGCGGGGCAACCATGGGCAGCTGCACCTTTGGCGATTTTGTGCCCTATACCAAGGATCTCTCGGTCGGTTCAAAATAGTCGTCCGCTGATGCCATATCGGAAACGGGATCGCGCGAAGCCAGGGCAGTGACTGGCGCGGCCTGTTGCTTCCGACCGGGGAGTGGCGGCCGGTTCATAGTCCGGGGTCCTTGTCCCGTCTCTCCGCCTTTTCGTCCGTTTTCAGGGCAGCGCGATGTTTGGTCAGACGCTGCTGATAGTCCGCGCCGTCGCCATATTCCTCGAACAGGCGCTGCCGCTTGTGCTGGCCGCGGACCTTGAGCGCATGTTTGATCGGGCACCAATATTGCTCGGTGCGTCCGGCGACCTCCCGGACATAGGCGATCACGCCATTGGCATAGCTGCAATAGGTGCAGTTGATCTTCTCGATCGCGTTCAGATAGGACAGTTTCCCGCGGTCATAGACGATATAGTCGCGCCGCCGGACCCGCTCGATCCCGTAGGCGCGAAAGCAGATCGCCTGATAGATGGAGACCGACAGGTCGAGAAAGGCAAAGGGCAGCAGCAGGGCGTAGATGAACGGCGCCGTCAGGATCACGGATAGCTGGGCTTCCGATATATAGCGAAGCACACCGATACGCAGAGACCGGTTCATTTTCTCCATATCCCGATCAAGCTCCGCCCGGCCTTTGCCGAGCCGCTCGCGCATCAGGCGGCGTTCCTCGGCGATCTGGATTTCAAGTTCCGCTTCCAGCGCGCGGATGCGATCGACGATTGCGTTTGCCTTGCTGTTCACTGGCACGTCCCCCTTGTTGACTGGCCCCTGTTGACTGGCTGACCGTCTTCAATCGTCAGATTTTGTGAGGGAACCAATCCGTATAGCTACTTAGTGCTGTGGGCTGGGCAGAGGTGGGGGCGGAGCTTGACTGAACCTTCTCCCGTGAGGGAGAAGGATACGAAGCCTTATCCGCAGGATTAGGCGCAGTTGGATGAGGGCGTTCCGTTGGTGGGTTGCTGTGCGATCGTGGTCCGGTAAACCCTCACCCAGCTCCGACTAGGCAGCAAGCTGCCAAGTCTGCGCAACCCTCTCCCTTGAGGGAGAGGGGGCAGAGCCGCTGGCATAATGTTACTGCTAATTCAGTCGGCCTATTTATCTTCTTCAAACATATTGACCGCATTTTCGCCGGTTGCCGAGAGGCGGATCTTGTCGCCTTCGAATTCGGCAATCAGGCCGACGGGCAGAAAGTGATGGGACGCGCCTTTGCCGCTCTGGGTCTGTGGGCTGTCCTTCTTGGTCAGCTTGATGCGCTCGCCGCTATCGTCGAGATGGTCAACAATGCCAACGTGCACGCCGTCCGCGCCGATGACTTCCATATGTTCCTTGATCTGGCTCTTATCTACCATGGGGATTTCCTTTTCTGTTTGCCTGTTGTGAAACCTACGTGCGGGGAGCGATCCTGTTCCAAATCAATCGGAGGAGCGATCATTATTGACGGAACATCGGGCCCGATCCCGATATCGCTCTAGCTCCTCGCTTGCGGGCGCGGGATACGTAATATTACCGGCAATATTGAGAGCCGCCGCGCCGGGCCTGGTCGAAATGCAGATGATCCGCATGCGCCTTGTTATAGTCCGGTGACAGGGTTGTCGCGAACAGGGTGCAGGCGCCGTCGCGTACTTCCCTGAGAAAGCGCGACCGCTCGTCATCCGCGTTCCAGTGGCCAGCGACCGAGACCGTGCGGCCGTCGGCGAGGCGGAAGGCGGCGATGTCGATCGCATTGGCCGTGGCATGTTCGCTGTAATTGCCCGTCTGCCCGCCGCCGATCCGCCGACAGCTGTAGCTGCCATAAGTGGTGATCGCTTCGACCGTGCTGCCAAGATGTTGACGCGCGGCGGCGGCCACGACCTGCTTTTCCCACAGCACCAGACTGACCGCCATCGGGCAGCTGGTCTTGGCGGCGGGGCTGTAGGCGATGGCCTGCGGCTGGTCGCGGGTGAGCGTGACGCCATTGTCATAGCCGCATTGCGGGCCGGCATCGACCGGCGGAAGAGGGGAGTAGCTTATCGCGGCTTCTTCGAGCAGCGCATGGCAAAAGGGCGTATCGTCGGCGAGCGCGTCGATTTTCCGCGTGGTAAACGGCCCGATCGGCGCGGCCAGCGACAGTTGCGTCCACGGCATCCGGTAATCATGCGCGATCCATTCATAGGTCCGCAAAACCAGCGCCAGAAAGATGATAAAGAAGATTAACCGCAACGCGATCGTCACCGATCCTGTTGCGGTGGCGCGGATCGCCGGAGGCACCGGGGCCGGCGCAAAGCGAAAAAGCCGACCGCACTTGGCTTGCGCGACGGTGTTTGGCGCGCCTGTGGGGGGATGAGGGTGAATTTCACATTATCTCTCGGTTCGGTCTGCATATCCGATCCAACCGCCGCGACCGGGAAAGGTTCCGCCGTTGCGCTGTTCACCATGACGTCGCGTCCATTGGACTCGCACGAAGCCACGAGGCCGCAAAGCGAGCTTCCCCTTCTCCCGTGAGGGAGAAGGATACGAAGCCTTGTCCGCAGGATTAGGCGAAGTTGGATGAGGGTGTTCCGCTGGCGGGTTGCTGTGCCACTGGCGTCCGGTAAACCCTCACCCAGCTCCGACCAGGCAGCAAGCTGCCAAGTCTCTACAATCATCTCCCTTGAGGGAGAGGGAACAGGTGTATTAGGCAAGCTGGCATCGTTTCTGCCGCTCTCAATCCTCAAATTCCACTATCCAAGGTCACCGACATTTGTGATGTTTACAACGCCTTTGCCTGGCAGTTCCACGCGCAATTCCAGCTTGCCTCCCGCGGCTTCCACAAACTTGCGTAATGTCGAAAGATAGAGATCGGTTTGATGCTCTATCTTGTGCACCGATGGCTGTTTAACGCCCAGCGCTTTGGCCATTTGCACCTGACTGCGATTGGCCAGTTTGCGAAAGGCTTTCAGCCCTTCGACTTCGGCAACCAGTTCTTCGGTGCGCGCAGCAATTTTCTGGCGCCGTTCGGCCGGTAACGCATCCCGAATGGTTTTGATATTCCGTCCCAACGTCAATTCTCCTTCTTGGCGAGTGCCGCCAAATGTGCGTCAAATCTCTTGTCCGCCTTGTTGATCAGATTTTTATAAAAGCGCTTCTGGCTGCCGCCGGATTTGTCTCCTGCGATCAGGATCATGGCTTTTCGCTCCGGATCAAATGCAAATGCCACGCGCCATACGCCGTCAGCGGCACCAAAGCGCAATTCTTTCATGTTGGCATGTCTTGAACCCGATAGGGTGTCGGCATGCGGCCTGCCAAGCTGTGGGCCATAGATTTCCAGCAATCCCGCCATCGCGAGCAGTTCATCCTGAACAGCCTCGTCGAGCTTCGCGAACTCGCTTTCGAAATCTACATGAAACTCAACGTCCCAAGTCATGGTTTTATATAGCTTGAAGGCTATTTTCATGTCAATAGCTCTGAGGCTATATTTTAATTAATCAATCCAGCGTTTGTAAAAGATCAACCGTCCAAATCTCGAAACGTCGAGTGATCGAGTTAGTCTATCCTCCCGTCATTGGACTCGCACGAAGCCACGAAGACGCAAAGCGAGCTTCCCCTTCTCCCGTGAGGGAGAAGGGGAAGCTCGCTTTGCCGCCGAAGCCTTGGCGAAGGCGGCTAGGCGCAGTTGGATGAGGGTGTTCCGCTGGTCGGTTGCCGTGCAAACAGGGTCCGGCAAAGCCTCACCCAACTCCGACTAGGCAGCAAGCTGGCAAGTCTGCACAATCCTCTCCCTTGAGGGGGAGGGGATAAACGCATCTAGCTAACTGTCACCGAAATTTTGGTTGTCGATTGTCGATCTCTGTAATTCCAATGTGATTAATAAAGGTAATTCCATCCATTTTTACCACTTCATCCAGAATGTCAGGATGCACGTAAATAGTCACATTTAGGAGGTCGCCGCCAGTAATTCTGACATTATCGAGAGGTATCGCGCTGTATGTATAAAACTCTCGTTTGGTAAGAACGAACTCGCAATTGCCCAATCCGACATTTGTAAGATGGCAATCGCTTCGTAAATACAAGATTGCTGGACCTACAATCTCACAGTCAGTGAATCTCTTATTTTGAATTGACCTTTTTACTGGATGGACCAGATCTCGAACGTCTATTCTCTTTTTGTGGAATGCTTCGTCTAGTGGGTTGATAGGATCAGACTTTTCGTCAATTGCTGCGCGATTTAACAGCTTAGCTTCCGCGTATTTTACTTTAAATGAACCATATAAAACGAGAACTAATGAGGCTAACACGCTACCGACTAAAAACGCAGTCCACCAACCAAAAGCACCAAATTGATCGATTTCCGCAATGCCGGAAGAAAGCCATCCAGATATTAACCCAGAGCCTAAAACGCCGCCACCCTGAATAATTTGCCAAAGAGCAATTCTAGACTCGACGCGATCAACGAACTTTTGAATTTTCTCCCACATGACTACATCAATGACACTATCACCTCTAAATGAGGAGTCTTTTCTTATAGATACTGGGCTGTGGTGACAGTTTACTGATTACACCAAATAATCGGTGGGTTCACTAGATATCCTCACTTCTTATACAACCCGTCCATCCGTTCCTGATAGCGCTCCCTAATCACATGCCGCCGGATCTTCATGCTCGGGGTCAGTTCCTCATTCTCTATCGCAAACGGCTCGTCGGCGAATTCGAAGCGGCGGACTTTTTCGACGACGGAGAGGTCCTTGTTGACCCGGTCTACCGCTTCGCGCACCGCGGATTTGAACGCCGGGTTCGCCTGCAGGGCGATGAAGTCATATTTCATACCCTGTTCGCGTGACCATTCGAGCGCCCATTCGGGGTCGGGGACGATCAGGCCGACCATATAGGGTTTCTTGTCGCCGCTGATCATCGCCTGCAGGATTTCCGGCTGGATGGTGAGCATGCCCTCGACCTTTTGCGGGGCGATATTGTCGCCCTTGTCGTTGACGATCAGGTCCTTCTTGCGGTCGGTGATCGCGACTCGTCCGGCTTCGTCGATATGGCCGATATCGCCGGTGTGCAGCCAGCCGTCCTTGAGCACCTTGTCGGTCTCTTCCTGGTTGCGCCAATAGCCGTGCATGACCAGTTCGCCGCGGACCAGGATTTCGCCGTCCTCGGCAATTTTCACCTCGGTGTCGACCATCGGCGGGCCGACCGTGTCCATTTTCAGGCCGGTGCGCGGGCGGTTGCAGGCGATGATCGGGCCGGATTCGGTCTGGCCATAGCCTTGCAGCAGGGTCAGGCCGAGCGACTGGAAGAAAGTGCCGATTTCCGGGTTGAGCGGAGCGCCGCCGGAGACCATCGCCTTCATCCGCCCGCCAAAACGCTGCTGCACCTTGGGGCGCAGGGTCTTGTCGAGGAACAGGTCCATCAACCTGTCGCGCTTGCGGCCCTTGCCTTCGGCTTCACGTGCGCCAATGGCGAGCGCCTTGCCGAGCAGATAATTGGGCATCTTGCCCTGCTTCTCGACCGTCTTGATCAGCCTTGCGCGCAGCACCTCGAACAGGCGCGGGACGACGACCATGATCGTCGGGCGCACTTCCTCGATATTGGAGGCGAGCTTCTCCAGCCCTTCGGAATAGAAAATCTGGGCGCCGAGACCGATCGGAAAAAACTGGCCGGCGCTATGTTCATAGGCGTGGCTCAATGGCAGGAAGGAGAGGAAGACCTCCTCGTCCCAGCCAAAGTCGCTTTCGATCACCTCGGCCGGTCCCTTGGTATTGTGCAGGATCGCGCCATGATGCTGCATCACGCCGCGCGGCTTGCCGCCGGTGCCGCTGGTGTAGATGATGCAGGCGGTCTCGTCGCGGGTGATGGTGGAGACCTGTTTGGTCACTTCGGTCACATCGGCGTCGCTGCCCTGGGTCAGCTTCTCCCAGCTGTAGAGATCAAAATCACCGGACTGGCCGATCCGCAGATCGGTGATGCCGATGATGATATTCGCATCCGACGATCCGATCACAGAGGGGAGCAGGTTCTGGGCCAGCTTGGCGTTGGACACGATCACCGCATGGGCGCCGCTATTGTCCAATATATGCTGATGATCGTGGGGGGTGTTGGTTGTATAGGTCGGCACGGTGATGCAGCCGGCGGCCATGATACCGAGATCGGCGATACACCATTCCGGGCGGTTTTCGGACACCAGCATGACCCGGTCGCCCTTTTTCAGGCCGATGCGCTTCAGCGATTTGGCGAACGCGGCGACCTGACGCGCTGCTTCGGCCCAGCTGATCGGTTGCCACGCGCCGTCGATCTTGGCGTGGAGAAACGGTTTGTCCCCGCCCTGGCTGGCGCGGTCGAAAAACATCGACACCAGATTGGGATATTGATCGATTTCAAGATAACGGTTTTCCGGCTGTTTCTGGCCCACGCGGTGCTTCCTCTCTCATGCTCCGGACTCGTACCGGGCTGGATTATCGGCAAAGGACTAGCGCGGTTGAAACCGCTCGGCAATTATTTAGGTAAAAACCGTTGCCATTTTCCGGATCAATCACAGCGGAATCACTGCCAATGGACATCGTCGTTCGACCTGGTCTATAGCTCCGCGCTATATGAAAATCATCCGTCTTGTCGCTGCCGTTGCAGTGCTGCTCACCGCTTCCTGTGCCCAGACCGGGCTGCCCGAACCCGTCTCTGTTTCCGCGCCGGCAGCCCGGCAGCAGGAGCCTTTCGTCATTGCCGCCAATCCATTGGCGGCGCAGGCGGGGCAGGATGTTCTGAAACGCGGCGGCAGCGCGATTGACGCGGCGATTGCCGTGCAGGCGATGCTGTCGCTGGTCGAACCGCAAAGTTCCGGACTCGGCGGCGGTGCCTTCCTGACCTATTATGACGGCGCGTCCGGCAAATTGACCGTCTATGATGGCCGAGAAACCGCACCGGCCCAGGCCAGCCCGACGATGTTTCTCGGTCCCGACGGAAAGCCGCTCGGCTATCGCGAAGCGGTAACCAGCGGCCGGGCCACCGGGGTGCCGGGCGCGGTCGCGATGCTGGCGCTGGTGCACAAGGAACATGGGGCGCTCGATTGGAACGGCCTGTTCGGCGCGGCAGAACGCACCGCAGAAGAGGGCTTTGTCATTAGCCCGCGGCTTGGCCGTTTTCTGGAAATTCCCTTTCCGCAACTGGCGACCCCCGATGCCTCTGCCTATTTTAGCGGTGCTGACGGCAAGCGGAAGACCACCGGCGACCGGATCACCAATCCGGAATATGCCGATTTCCTGAGGCGGCTGGCGGCGAGTGGTCCTGCCGCGCTTTATGCTGGTTCAACGGCGGCAAAGATCGTCAGCAAGACCCGCTCCGCACCGCTGGAAGGCCGGATGACGATCGCCGATCTCGCCGATTACAAGCCGGTCAAGCGGGATGCCCTGTGCAATCCCTATCGCGCCTATCTGGTCTGCGTGCCACCGCCGCCGTCGAGCGGCGTCGGCTTGCTGCAATTGCTGGCGATGCTGGAGAAGACCGATATTGCTGACCGTGGCCCGGATGACGCGCAGGCCTGGTATCTGTTCGCCGAAGCCAGCCGGCTGATGTACGCCGACCGTGACCAATATGTCGGCGATCCCGCCTTTGCGACGGTGCCGGTCAAGGGGTTGCTGGAACCGGCCTATGTCGCGTCGCGTGCCGCCCTGATCGGCAAAACTGCCATGACTCCTCCGCCGCCGGCTGGGAAACCGGCTGGAGCAGTGCAGGCGGCGGCAGATCACACATTGGAGCCCGCCGGAACATCGCATTTCATCGTCCGCGATGCCCGGGGCAATGTCGTTTCGATCACGACAACCGTTGAATCGATCTTTGGCAGCGGCCGGATGGTCGACGGTTTCTTTCTGAACAATCAGCTGACCGATTTTTCGTTCAGCCCGGTCGACGCAGAAGGACGCCCTGCGGCCAATGCGGTGGCGCCGGGCAAGCGGCCCCGTTCGTCGATGACGCCGACCATATTGCTCGACGCTGACGGCAAGTTCGCCGGCGCTATCGGATCGGCGGGCGGCAACAGCATCCTGGCCTATGTCGCCAAGTCGCTGGTCGGAACGATCGACTGGGATCTGTCGATGCAACAGGCGCTGGCGCTGCCCAATCTGGTTGCCAGAGGGCCGAATTTCGGCGGCGAAGTTGACGAGTTCGCTCCGGGAGTTGTGGCAGGTCTGGCCGCGCGCGGTATTGATCTCAAGCCGGGTCAGGGCGAAGATAGTGGCGTGCATGCGGTGATGATCCGCAATGGCAAGGTTGATGGCGGCTTTGACCCGCGCCGCGAAGGCGTGGTGCTGGTTGGTACGGACGAATAGCGTTACATAACGCGCTATGCGGTGCCGACCGCCTCGGCGACATTTTGATAGCCGTCGCGTTTGAGCAAACTGGCCAACTGGCAACTTATTGCAGCCGCGATCGTCGGTCCTTCGTAGATCATCGCCGTATAAAGCTGGATCAATGACGCTCCGGCGCGGATCCGTTCATAGGCATCTTCCGCCGTCGCAATCCCGCCAACCCCGATCAACGGAATCTGTCCGCCGCTGGCCTTGCGGAAATCCTTTAGTCTTTGCAGCGCGAGGTCCTTGAGGGGTGCGCCCGACAGGCCGCCGGTCTCGGATTGATTGGCGGATTTCAGATCGGGCCGGGTGATGGTGGTGTTGGAAATGATCAACGCGGCGATCTTCTGCTTCATCGCAACGTCGACAATATCGTCGATATCCGCCGGTTCCAGATCGGGAGCGACCTTGAGGAATACCGGGGTTTTCGATTTGCCCATCGCGTCCATCACCGCGGCGAGCAGTTCGGCCAGCGCGCCCTTGTCCTGCAACGCGCGCAAGCCCGGCGTGTTGGGCGAGCTGATATTGACCGTCAGATAGTCGGCCAGCGGGGCCATATTCTTTGCGCCGATGACATAGTCGGCAATCCGGTCCGTGCTGTCCTTGTTCGCGCCGATATTGATGCCGAGCACGCCTTTGCCCATCCGCCCGCGCATCCGCTTGAGCCGGGGCAGGGCGTCTTGCTGGCCTTTATTGTTGAAGCCGAGCCGGTTGATCACCGCCTTGTCCTCCACCAGCCGGAAGATGCGCGGCTTGGGATTGCCGGCCTGCGCCAGCGGCGTCAGCGTGCCGACCTCGGCATAGCCGAAGCCCATGCGGATCAGAGCATCGGGCACTTCGCCATTTTTGTCGAAGCCGGGAGCCATGCCGATCGGATTGACGAAGTCGAGCCCGGCGACACGGGTCGCCAGAACGGGATCGCATTTGGGCGCGGGGCCCATCGGGACGGTCTTGAGACCGGCGATGGTCAGGCCGTGGGCGCGTTCGGCTTCGAGCGCGAAGATGAAGGGCTTTGCAAGGTTATAGAGCATGGCCGCGCTATGGCATTGGACCATGCTGCGCGCAAGCACTGGAAACGGCTTTGCAATCTGCTAAAGCGGGGCAGATATATCGAGGAACAGACAATGATTGCCACCCCACAATTTGATTTCCAGCTCGGCGAAATGGCGGACCAGATCCGCGATACCACGCGCCGCTTTGCCGAAGAGAAAATCATGCCGCTGGCCCAGAAAATGGACCGCGAAGACTGGTTCCCGCGCGAGCTGTGGACGCAAATGGGCGATCTCGGCCTGCACGGGATCACGGTTGACGAGGCTGACGGCGGGCTCGGGCTCGGCTATCTGGAACATGCGATCGCGGTCGAGGAAGTCAGCCGCGGCAGCGCGGCGCTCGGCCTCAGCTATGGCGCGCACAGCAATCTGTGCGTCAACCAGATCCACCGCTGGGCAAACGCGGAACAGAAAGCCAAATATCTGCCCAAGCTGATCTCCGGCGAACATGTCGGGGCGCTGGCAATGTCGGAAGCCGGAGCGGGCAGCGATGTGGTTTCGATGAAGCTCAAGGCC
>JBALUX010000038.1:0-11195 GCA_036963725.1 Parasphingorhabdus sp.
GCCTTTGGCGTGCTGATGTCCATTCCCAGCCTGCTTGGCGAGAATGGCCGGCAATATTGGCCGAGCTTTTTGCCCAGTGAAACCATCAATCTGGGGCTCGATCTCCAGGGTGGCAGCCATATCCTGCTCGAAGCAGATCCGGCCGATGTAGCAATCGCCCGGCTCGAAACGATGGAAGAATCGGTGCGCGCCGAAATGCGTCGGGCCGATCCGCGTATCGGCATTGGCGATATTTCCCGCAAAAACGGGGTATTGAGTTTCATGGTGCGTGACAGCACCCAGGTCGATGCTGCGCGCGACGCGATCGTTCCGCTGACCAGCGGTGCCGGCCTGACCGGTCAGCGCGACTGGGATATCGAGGTGCGCGATGATACGCGCTTTGTTCTGACTCCGACCGCAGCCGGTCTGGAGAATGCTGTCGAAAATGCAATGGAAACGGCTACCGACGTGATCCGCCGCCGGATCGACGAAATGGGCACCCGCGAACCGACAATCATCCGGCAGGGTGACAATCGGATCGTGGTGCAGGTGCCGGGTCTGGATGATCCGGAAGCACTCAAGGCCTTGCTCGGACAGACCGCCAAGCTGGAATTCAAGCTGGTCGATTTTGAAGCCGACCCAAATATGGTTGCCGCAGGCCGCGCACCGGTCGGCAGCCAGATTTTTCCTTATCCCGACAATCCATCCGGATTGCCGAACATCGCGGTCAAGCGCCTCGGAGGGATCAGCGGCGACAAGTTGACGGATGCCGGTCAGGGATTTGACCAGCAAACCAACGCAGCGGTCGTCAATATCACCTTTGATAGCGAAGGCGGGGCAAAATTTGCCCGTCTGACCCAGAATAATGTCGGCCGGCCCTTTGCCATCATCCTCGATGGCCAGGTGCTTTCTGCGCCCAATATCAACGAGCCGATCCTTGGTGGATCGGCGCAGATTTCAGGTAATTTCTCGGTAGAAAGCGCGAACCAGCTGGCGATTGCCCTGCGGTCCGGCGCACTGCCGGTGGAACTGAAGATCGTCGAGGAGCGCACCGTCGGTCCCGATCTTGGCAAGGATTCGATCGACAAGGGCATGATTGCCGCTGTTATTGCTACCGTTGCCGTGCTGACCTTCATGGTCGTCACCTATGGCCGTTTTGGCATGTACGCGAATATCGCGCTGGCGCTGAACCTGTTCATCATTGTCGGGGTCATGGCGATGTTTAACGCCACGCTGACGCTGCCGGGTATCGCCGGCTTTGTTCTCACTGTCGGCGCCGCGGTCGATGCCAATGTGCTGATCAACGAGCGAATACGCGAAGAGCGACGGCGAGGGCGAAGAGTCATTCAGGCGGTTGAAGTCGGCTATAAGGAAGCATCAAGGGCGATCATGGACGCGAATGTTACCAATATCATCGCCGGTGTGCTGCTGTTCATGTTTGGCTCCGGACCCGTTAAAGGCTTCGCGGTCGTGCTGATGATCGGTATCGCTTCATCCGTCTTTACCGCAGTGGTCGTAACCAGAATGTTTGTGGCGCTCTGGGCAAGGAAAGCCCGGCCGCAGGAGTTGGTGATATGAGATTGATCAAACTTGTTCCGGACGACACCAACATCAGCTTTCTGAAATGGCGCAATGTTGCCATGGCGTTCAGCATCCTGACGATCATAGCATCGATCGGGCTGGTGGCAGCCAAGGGGCTGAATTTCGGCGTCGACTTCATCGGCGGCCAGATGATCCAAGCCACTTTCACCGAGACCGAAACCGCACCGATTCCCGAGTTGCGCGACAGTATTGGCGGCCTTGGCTATGGCGAAGCGACGATCCAGCGGTTTGGCGATGCCAATGAAGTGTCTATCCGGATGCGGCTGCCGACCGAAGCGGAATCGCGCCCGGAAGCTGCTGCTGAAATGACCGAAAAGATCGTTTCAACACTGAAGGCCGACCACCCCGATGTCCGTATCGATGGCGTGGAGTCGGTTTCCGGCAAGGTGTCGTCGGAACTGTTCGAAACCGGTGCCTATTCGCTGCTCTTCGCGATGATCGCGATTTCCATCTATATCTGGATCCGCTTCGAGTGGCAGTTCGGTGTCGGCGCCCTGTTTGCTCTGGTCCACGATGTTGCGCTGACCTTTGGATTGTTTGCGCTGACCCAGATGGAGTTTAACCTCAATATCGTCGCGGCGCTGCTGACCATCATCGGCTATTCGCTCAACGATACGATCGTGGTGTTCGACCGGATTCGCGAGAATCTGAAGAAATATCGCAAGATGGAGATCATCGCCTTGCTCGACCTCTCGGTCAACGAGACGCTGGCGCGGACGGTGATGACCAGCTTGACCATGTTGATCGCGCTGGGTGCGTTGATTCTCTGGGGACCGGACGTGATTTTCGGTTTCTCCGTCGCGATGTTCTTCGGCGTATTCGTCGGTACCTATAGTTCGGTCTATATGGCGGCTCCGATCCTGATCTGGCTGAAGGTTGGCCCGGATACATTCGTCCCCGCTGAATCCGACAATGACAAGGCAGAGAAACTCGGTGGACCAGAGCAGGTTGGCTGAACATTGGTAGAGTTACGCAAGGACGTCGAATTTACCGGGCCGGTGATCACCGGCTTTACGGCTAGCGGCTTCAAGAGCGGTGACCAGCGGTTCGACCAAGGCCTGCTGATTTCGCCCGAACAGGCTGTCGGCTGGGCTGGTCCAGGTCTCGACCGGCTGAACCTGGCGGAGATATTGTCCAGCCTGAATCTGTCTCCCAAGCCGGAATTTCTCCTGCTCGGCAGCGGCCCGTCGATGCTGCAACCGCCTGCCGCCTTCCGGCGGGAAGTGGAGGCAGCCGGTATGGGACTGGAAGTCATGGACAGCCGCGCTGCGGCGCGGACATGGGGCGTACTCAGGGCTGAAGAGCGCTGGATAATCGGCGCATTTCTGCCGCTGGCTTAACGCTTGTCGGCGACTTGCTGCAATATCGCCAGCAACTGGTCGCCATTATTTTTCCAGCTGAACTTGCTCACCGATGATCGGACGAGATTTTGCGCGGGCGGCGCTGCGAGTATGGCTTTTGCGGCCTCGACGATCGCCTCGACGGATTGATCGACGACTCGTCCGGCTTCGGCACTAGTCACCAGTTCCCGCGCACCACCGGCTTCGCTGATGATCACAGGAGTGCCGCAGGCAAGAGCCTCGACCCATGCATTGGCGAGGCCCTCGGACTTCGACACAAGAATGGCGATATCCGCGGCCGCCGTCAGGTGCGGCAATTGCTCATGCGGCACGCTGCCCAGAAAACGGACACGGTCGGCGACCCCCAGTTGTTCGGCAAGTGCGCGATAAGCTTGCTCTTCTTCGCCGGAGCCAGCGAGCATCAACTCTGCATCGGGAAAGCTCGCCATGGCGCGGATAGCGAGGCTCTGGTTCTTGCGCTTTATCAGTGCACCTGTGGTGAGGAATAACGGCCCGCTGACACCCAACGCCTGCTTGGCCGCTACCCTATCAACAGGGACAAACTTGTCTTGATCCAGTCCGGTATAATGGACGGCAATCTTGCTTCCATCTATTCCAAGTTCGACCATGTCCCGCTTCAGCGCTTCGGACACCGCGAGTAATGCGCTGGCCTTGTCCGCCGCTTCCAGAATCTGCGTGCTGCACTTCGGATCGCTGGCCCAGTGATGGATGTCCGCCCCGCGGGCCTTGATCGTGAAAGGAATGTCGAGTGCAGCGGCCAGCCGCATCGCCGCCGGTCCGTCAGGATAGAAAAACTCAGCGTCGATAACATCGAAGGGCGTTTTCTCGTGCAGCTCTTTCACCAGCGGCAGAACGGCATCAGCAATGCGTCGCGGATTGCCTGCGCCGCCGATCTTCGGGATCAATCTGAACCGGGGGCGGTGGACGTCGAGGCCGCGCCACTCTTCATGTTCTGCAAGACCTCTCAGCGGTCTATATTGCGCAAGCTTGTTCAACGGCCAGGGGGGTATGCCGACCGGATTGATGACGGTTACGTCGGCATCCGGACGGCTCGCCAACTCGGCGGTTTGCCGCTCGACAAATATCCCGAAATTCGGCGCTGCCGGATTGGGGAATAAGGTCGACAAGGTCAGAATGCGGAGCGGTTTGGTCATGGCAGGCGTCCTAGCACACAGGCTCTAAAGCTCCCTTACCAGCCGCACCGCAACCCCGATCCACTCGGGATCGCTGACAATCTGTTGCCGCGCGCCACTGCCAAGCGGAAGTATTTGCAGCTTGTTGTCCTGACGCCCGATCAGGCGGCCAAACAGATAGCGTCCGACGGGACGAGGAACCAGAACGTCACGGTTGAGAGCGCTACCAAACTGATCTGAACTACGCCGCGAAAGCCAAACATCGTCGCCCGCGCGATAATCGCCGACGCTGCTCTTGACGCGCAGGGCGACCATCGCGGGTTCGATCGCAGGCTGATAAATATGTTCGACCTTGCCCAGGGCATGCGCGCCCTTGTGATCGAGGATCGCGGCAACCGGGAGCTCTTCCTGGTCGGGCAATGAGAGCAGGGCGGCGCTGTCGACGCCCAAGGCGTCGGCAATCCGGTTCAGCCAGCCAAGCGACAATGTCCTTGCACCGGTCTCCAGCCGCCCGATGGTCTGCGCGGTCGTCGGTGGTTTGCATCGCCCCGCGACATCATCCAGCGTCAATCCCTTACTCTTGCGAACCTCTCTGATACGGCTGATCATATATATCTCCAAACCTATATGGTTTTATCCTTTCCTACAATATCGCCAAAATGGCAAGAGACTTACGAACCCAATCAGGAGATTTTATGTCAGTCCATAGAACCAAATCAGGCAAATCTCTTTCCGATCCGCGATTGCTTGCCGAGCGGGCGCTACCGCAAGACGGTGAGGAGCGGAACGGACGCAAACTGGAATCCAGGCGGGTGCGGAGTGTCACGGTTAATCTGTCGGAATCGCCTCTGGGCTGGCTCCATGCCCGCGGTCATTTGTCTGATCGCCAGTTTGATGCGGGCGAAAAGCTTCGCGCGGACTGGGAAAGAGCCAATCTCGCCCCAAGTGTGACGATGCGCTGGGACGCGGCTCCGGTTGCGGGAGGAAAACGCGCCGCCCCCGCGATATTGAACGAAACCGAAGCGCAACTTGCCGCCAAGTTGCGTTTCGAAAACGCCATCGATTATCTAGGCAGCGATCTGTCCGATATCGCCTGGCGGATCATCTGCGGCGGGGAAGGGACGCCAGTCGCCGAAAAGAATCTCGGCTGGCCGGCGCGGTCCGGCAAGCTGGTGTTGAAAATCGCACTGGACCGGCTGGCGAACTTCTATCGGCTGCCGGGCTAATTATTGATCGGCCAGCCGCTCGACTTCTTCCGCCAGTTCCAGCCAGCGCATTTCGGCAGCGTCCTTTTCTTCAATCAGGGCGCTATTCTCTTTGGTCAGTGCGTCAAAGCGCGGGAAATCGCGTGTATAAAGATTGGGATCGGCCAGCGTCTTTTCGATTTCGGCCATGCGCTGGTCAATCGCCTCGATCCGCTCTGGCAACAGATCATAATCGCGCTGGTCCTTGTAGCTCAATTTCTTGACCGGGCTGCCGGACCGCGGGGATTGCTGGGTGGTGGAACTTTTCTGCGCGCTTGCTGCTTTTTTCGGAGAATTTCTGTCTTTGCGCTGCTGTTCCCATTCCGCATAGCCGCCAGCGACAATGTCCACGGTGCCGCTGCCATCGAGACCAAGCGTGACCGTCACTGTCCGATCGAGAAAATCGCGGTCATGACTGACCAGCAGCACGGTGCCTTCGTAATCGGCGATCACTTCCTGCAACAGATCGAGTGTCTCGAGGTCAAGATCATTGGTCGGCTCGTCGAGCACGAGCAGATTGGACATACGAGCGAATTCGCGTGCGAGCAGCAGCCGGGACTGTTCGCCACCGGACAACGTACCGACTTTGGCGTCGATCAGCGACGGCGCGAACAGGAATTCCTTGAGATAGCCCTGAACATGCTTTTTGTCGCCGCGCACATCAATCCAGTCGCTGCCATCGGCAAGTACATCGCGAACCGATTTATTGCCCTCGAGCAGGCTGCGCTGCTGGTCGATGAAAACACCGTTGAGCGTTTTGGCGAGGCTCACTTTGCCGCTATCCGGTTGCAACTCTCCCGTGAGCATTTTGAGCAACGTAGTCTTGCCGGCGCCATTGGCCCCGACGATGCCGATGCGGTCGCCACGCTGAATGCGCAGCGAAAAATCTCGGATGATCTGGCGCTGTTTCTCGCCTTCACCAAAAGACTTGGAGATATGCTCGGCCGTAATTACCGATTTGGTACGACTATCGTCATTCTGGATCTTGAGATTGGCGGTGCCGGCAGGACCGATCATCGCCGCACGGGCTTCCCGCATCTGCCACAATTTCTCGAGCCGTCCCTGATTGCGTTTGCGCCGCGCGGTAACGCCGCGTTCGAGCCAGCGCGCCTCCAGCTTCAGCTTGGCGTCGATCTTGCTGGCGGCCTGTGCTTCATCGGCATGGATTTTCTCCATCCAGGCATCATAGCCGCCGAAACCGATCTCCTGCCGTCTCAGCGCGCCGCGATCCAGCCAGATCGTCTGCTTGGTCAGCCGGGTCAGGAAGGTTCTGTCATGCGATATGGTAATGAACGCGCCCTTGTAGCGGCCAAGCCAGTCTTCCAGCCAGTCAATCGCGCCAAGGTCGAGGTGATTGGTCGGCTCATCCAGCAAAAGCAGATCTGGATCCGATGCCAGCGCCCGGCATATTGCCGCCCGGCGTTTCTCGCCGCCACTGGCCTTCGCCGCTCCCTTGGAAAGATCAGTACCCAATTGATCGGCAATGGCTTGAACTTCGTGGAGGGCCGGGCCTCGCTCGCCTGATATCGCGAAATCGAGCAAGGTTTCAAACGGGGTGAAGTCGGGCTCTTGCTCCAGATAGACGATATTGGTGCCCGGCTGGATCATCCGTTGCCCTTTGTCCGCTTCGATCTGGTCGGCAATCAGCCGAAGCAGCGTCGTTTTGCCGGCGCCGTTGCGCCCGATCAGGGCCAGCCGGTCGCGCGGACCGACATGAAGATCGAGATTTTCAAACAGCCAGCCTTCCCCCTGATGGAGAGACAGGTTTTCATATGCGAAGATCGGGGGTTGAGCCATGGTTCCCGGGCGTTAGGGCCAAGCGGGCTTGGGCTCAAGCCTTCTCTTTTAAACAAAGGTCATTGACCTGCCGCGCCATATCGGATTGTTAGTGATGCATATGGCATCCCGGGGGTAGGTAAGCGATTTGGAAACAGTCTATCTGAACGGTGATTATATTCCCAAGTCATCCGCCAAAATATCGATATTCGACCGCGGCCTGCTGTTTTCTGACGCGGTTTACGAAGTTGTTTCGGTCATCAATGGCCGGTTGATAGATATGGAGCGCCATATCTCCCGTCTGGAGCGATCGCTCGGAGAGCTCTCTATCGATGCATTTGCCGACTGGTCGGCCATATCGAAGAATCTGGTGGCAGAAAATAAATTGCGGGAAGGGCTGGTCTATTTACAAGTGTCGCGCGGGGTGATGGACGAGCGAGACTATCGCTGGCCTGCACCGGAAACGGCTCCGACCATATTCGCCTTTGCCCAGCGTCGTGTTTTGATCGCCAACCCGATGGCCGATCGCGGCATGACGATCATCACACGGCCCGACCTGCGCTGACAAAGATGCGATATCAAGACCACCCAGCTGCTCTATGCATCGCTGATGAAAATGGAGGCCGTGGCGGCGGGGGTCGATGATGTCTGGATGACCCGCGACGATATGATCACCGAAGGGACCTCGCAAAATGCGCATATCATCAGCAAGGACGGTGTGCTGATCTCGCACCAGCTCGACCGCCGTATCCTTCCTGGTGTGACCCGTATTGAAATGCTCGCACAGGCAAAGTGGATGGAACTAACGGTCGAGGAACGCGCTTTCTCGATTGACGAAGCGAAAAACGCGGCAGAAGCATTTGTTTCGTCATCGACCTTGCTGATCATGCCGGTGGTGGAAATTGACGGCCATAAGATTGGCGATAGACAGCCGGGCGAACGGACGGAGAAAATCCGTCAGAACTATTTAGCTGCCGTTCAGAGAGCTTGATTTATAACGAGCTGAAACAATGGAGAATAATATGAGATTTTCAATTCTATTGGCCGGCGCGGCTTTGGTCTTTACCCCGATGACCCTCGCGCAAGCAGCCAATGTCGAGATAGTGGCCCAGAATCCGGTGATTGAGCTGAGCGTATCCGAACAGGTCGATAGCGCTCCGGACACAGCGACGTTCAGCACTGGCGTCGAAACTAAAGCGAAGACTGCGACCGAGGCGCTGCGTCAGAATTCGGTGCAAGCGCGCGCGGTGATCAACCGGCTCAAATCGCTCGGCATTGCCGAAAAGGATATTCAGACAACCGGTATCAACCTCCGCGCCGATTATGATTATGATCAGGAAAGCCAGCAGAACCGCTTCGTCGGCTATGTTGTTTCCAATCAGGTCTCGGCGACGGTGAATGATATTTCCAAGCTTGGCCAGATTCTTGACGCGATCGTCAGCAGCGGTGCGACAAATTTAAACGGCCCCTCATTCTCGATCAGCGATGACAGCAAGCTCAAGGATCTTGCGCGCGAACGAGCGCTTGCCAACGGCAAGGCGCGGGCGATGAGCTATGCGCGCTCGGAGGGATATAGCGGCGTCCGGGTGCTTTCGATCAGCGAAGGCATGTCGCACCAGTCGGAAGCGCCGATGATGCGGATGGAGGCTTCTGCTTCCTCGTCGGCACCACCGGTAGCGCCCGGGCAGGTCGGAACCGTCGTTTCGCTCAACATCACTTATGAAATGACCCGCTAACCGGGCGATCTGTAGCCTGAACCTGCCATTCACCTGATGTTAAAACCACTGAGCCTAGAAAGGGGATGATGTTGAAGAAATTCGCCTTTTTACCCTTTCTAGCGCTCGGTCTGCCGTTGCTGGCACCGCAGATTGCTGGCGCCAAGGATCGTCGTGGAGAACAGAATGAAGCGCGCGCGCAAATGATGGCGGGCAAGGTCAAGTCAATCCGTTCTATCGAGAACCGGGTTTTGCCAAGGATGGGCGATAGCGAATATATTGGTCCCGAATTTGACCCCGGTGCGCAGGTTTATCGCTTGAAATTCATCCGCGATGGACGGGTGATTTTTGTCGATGTTGACGGCCGGACCGGTACGATCTTGCGCCAGACCCGCTGATCAAAATCGGCCATTTCCCAATTTTCTAATATCATTGTGCGTTTTCGGGATGGTGATATAGGCTATTCCATAGAAACAGGCATTATTTCGGAGGACAAGCATGCGCGTCTTGATCGTTGAAGACGAACCTACGCTGGGTCAGCAGCTCAAATCGACACTGGAAGCCAATGGCTATGCCATCGACCTGTCGACAGACGGCGAGGATGGCCATTTCATGGGCTCGACCGAGGATTATGACGCGGTCATTCTGGATCTCGGTCTGCCCGAAATCGACGGACTGACCGTACTCGATCGCTGGCGCAAGGAAGAGCGCAATTTTCCGGTGCTGGTGCTGACGGCGCGCGACAGCTGGTCGGACAAAGTCGCCGGGCTGGATGCCGGTGCTGATGATTATCTGGCAAAGCCGTTTCAGACTGAAGAATTAATCGCCCGTCTGCGCGCGCTTATCCGCCGTGCTTCCGGTAATGCCTCGTCCGAGCTTACCGCCGGCGCCGTGCGTCTTGATACGCGGTCAGGGAAAGTGACGCTTGATGGTAGTCCGGTCAAGCTGACCGCCCAGGAATATAAGTTGCTCTCCTATCTGATGCATCACAAGGGCAAGGTTGTATCCCGGACCGAACTGATCGAGCATATTTACGATCAGGATTTCGACCGCGATTCCAATACGATCGAAGTATTCGTTACCCGTATCCGCAAAAAACTGGGCGCCGAAGTTATTTCGACGATCAGGGGGCTTGGCTATAGTCTAGAGGATCCCGAAGCCTGAGTGAATCCAGCCAGATAGATAGTCCGGTCGATGAAAAGGCACCGACAACCCAATCTCGGCTAGGCACACAAACCACCGGATCGCTCGGTCGCCGGATGATCGGCATTGCGGCAGCATGGATTGTCATCCTGCTGTTCGGTGGCGGTTTCGCGCTGGACCGCGTGTTGAACGACGCGGTGACCCGCAATTTCGACAATCAGCTGGAATATGTACTGACGGCGATGATTGCCTCGGCCGAGATCGGTCCCGATGGTGAGGTCTTCCTCAACCGTCCGCTCGGCGACCAGCGTTTTCTCGAGCCCAATAGCGGGCTCTACTGGCAGATCAGCGGCAAGGGCCACGACGATTTCCCGTCCCGCTCGCTGTGGGATCGCACGATGGTGTCGAACATAACCCACGATGATCGCGAAACCCATATTTACAACAGCAACCAGTTCCCGGACGAGCCGCTTCGGGTGCTCGAGCGGACAATAATATTGCCGGATTCGGAAACGAAATGGTTGTTTCAGGTTGCACAAAGCCGAGATGGGCTGGACGGCCAGATCGCCAATATCCGCTCGATACTGGTCAACAGCTTCCTGATATTGGCGCTCGGCCTGATCGGCATGGCGGCGCTGCAGACGCTTTACGGTCTCTGGCCGTTGCGCAAGATCCGCAGCGCCATCGCGGCTATGCGGACCGGCCAGCAGCGCCGGGTGGTCGAACCGATGCCGATCGAGGTCACGCCGATGGTCGATGAACTCAACGCCTTGCTCGACCATAATGAAAAGCAGGCAGAGGAGGCGCGGCGCCACGCCGGCAATCTCGCCCACGCGCTGAAAACCCCGCTGACGGTGATCATGAACAGCGCCACCGCCAAGGCCGATGATCTGGCCGACACAGTAATCCGTGAGGCCGGCGTCATGCGGCGGCAGGTCGACCACCATCTCGCGCGCGCCCGGGCGGTGGGCCGGCGCGGCCACGCGCACAGCCGGGCGAAAGTCTGGCAAAGCCTGCAGGCCGTTGAACGCGCGGTCGGGCGGCTCTATCCGCATGTCCGGATCGACATTGACGGTGACAAGGATGCGGTTGCTTCGGTCGAGCGCCAGGATCTCGACGAAATGATCGGCAATCTGGTCGAAAATGCCGCCAAATATGGCGGCGGCAGCGTGTTCATCACGGTCGAAAGCAATGATGAGTTTGTCGAGCTGCTGATCGAAGACGACGGTCGCGGCATTCCGG
>JBALUX010000038.1:11205-20134 GCA_036963725.1 Parasphingorhabdus sp.
TTGAACGCCAGCGCATATTCGATCGCGGCGTCCGGCTGGACAGCGGAAAGCCCGGCACCGGGCTGGGACTGGCGATTGTCCGGGATGTCGCGGAGATATACGAAGGGTCGGTGTCGCTCGAGGAAAGCGAAGACCTGGGCGGCCTGCTGGTACGCCTGCGATTGCCGAAGAGCGAGATGGTCGAGGCTTAGCTCAAAGGTTGCATATTACCTTGATAGAGGATGAGCCGACCGACAAGCGGCAAGCCAATATCAACGTCAAAGTGGAACCTGTCCTCCGCCTGATATTCTCTGGCCCTAATTCTCGGTGCCAAGGCAAGGGGAAAGCGTATCCCAAAGCAATAGGCCTTGCGGATGTGCATCGACAGGCCGTCTTCAGTGCGCCGCAGTTCCATCGCAAATTTGAAGGGGCCAAATTGTTCGGCCAGGAGGCTACCCATCTGACTTAATCTGCTGGCAAATCTCTGTCCGCCGAAATTCCGGACCCAGGTTTCGACGCCATTTTCTTCCCTCATATGCACATGCGCTGGTCGGTTTGTCCCCGACGACGGAAAGCGAAACAGCATGGCAACAAGAATGGCGATGGCATTGCTGCCTCTGACCACATCTGTGGCGCCAGTCATCCCGTGATCGCCGAGCACCTGATGCGCATATTGTACCGCAGGCGGAAGCCGGTCGAAATCCTGCCCCATCACCCGCCGATACAGATAATCCGGTATTGAATTATCGACGATCTCTGTTCTGATTTCATATTGGTCAAAATAGGGTTCAAATTGCTCAAGCTCGAGCAGGCCACTCGAGCTTCGCGCGCCGGAATCCAATTCACCATTCAATATTCTGTTTGCCAACAAGGGCGCGGCAAATGCCGGGATCCACATGCCATCGCCATTATCGGCTATTATGGTCCATTTTCGGTCGATGCGATTTGCTCCTTGCCGACCGGCAACGCGAATTTCCATCGCCGAGCGGCCGCCGCCAAAAATCGAGAAAAATCGCTGGGCAAGCATGGCTGGAGGTCTGAAGCGGGACAGGTCCTGCAGCCATTTCCATTTTACCGGCCAGGTGAGTATCCACAGCAGGAAATCCTGCAATCTGATATCGCTCCCGGCGCGAAATTCGCTGGCAGGCTTGCCGGTATATCGGGTGGGCAGGCTGTCCAGATCGGGTACGTCACAGAGCCGCACCGACCTGACATGCGGTTTCATTCCATTTATCTGATAAGAGACACGGCGAGCTTCCTGCCAGCCTGTCGCTTGTTGCCATTTCCCGCCACGCCAGATGCCGATATTCTTGCCTGCGTAACTGAGGATGGCTTCCGTTACCGAACGACTGGCATTCAACCGGTTGCTGGCGCTCAATGACGCACGGATCGAGTTGACGCTGTCCATGTCTCTGACCAACTCGTCGGTAACCGCGGCGCTCAATGCAGGCAAGGTGCTGGCACCGGAAATTACGCAGGTTCCGGCCTGCTTCGCCTTCCGATCCAGCGCCGCAATCTGGTTCACAAAGGCCCGGCCATCCGAAAGGTCGAGATAGTGGATGCCCGCCTCGATACAGGCTTCGGCAACAGCATAATCCTGTGCCTGGAAAGGTCCCGAAGCATCGATCAGTAAACAGATATCGAGCGACCGAAGTCGATCCGCATCAATCTGTTGGCGATCGAGCCTATGCGGGATCATGGTTCCGGCAGAAAATTGCGAGCAAAAGGATTGGGCCTTCGCGAGCGAGCGCCCCGCAACGAGGACTTCATGGCCGTCTTCGGCCAATAATTGACAGACTTTGGCGCCAAATCCACCATAGCCGCCGATGACGATTATGCGGTTCAAATGATTTTGTCCGAAAGCGCCGGTTGGTTAAGTCCGCATGCCTGGCGGCGGCCAAATATCCTGTACCGGTGGCGTGCAATCAGCGTGTAAACAGAATCCCTGACCGATCGTGGAATGATCCTGAGCAATCCTAGGGCGCGCCAAGGCCAGCCGAGGCGGTAGACCATCCGCAAGATCGCGTCGGATTTGCCCCAGACGAGCGAACGCTCTACCAGCAGGAACGTCTCGTAATTGTCGATGGGCATATCCAGTGCCCGGTAAATGGCTTCGCCCAACTTTCCTTGCGCAGGCGTGAGCCGGAAAATATCCCTGCGATCCATCCAAGCCAGAATACGCATGGAACGCGAGCACAGGATGCAATCACTGTCGAAAACGACAAGAGGAAGTTTCTCCGGAATTTGGTCTGATTCTGGATATTCCGTCAGATCGAATAGGCGGGCGGCCATAGCCCTAACCCTCGCTGCGTATCCGTTCGTGGTGGCGAATCACTTCGTCGATGATGAAACGCAGGAATTTTTCGGAAAATTCGGGATCGAGATTGGCATCGCTGGCGAGCTGGCGCAGGCGGGCTATCTGTTCTTTTTCGCGGGCGCCATCGGCTGGCGGCAGGCTATTTTTCGCCTTATATTCGCCGACTGCCTGGGTCACCTTGAAGCGTTCGGCAAGCATGAAAACCAGCGCCGCATCGATATTGTTGATGCTTTCGCGATATTGCTTAAGCTTTTCGTCCATTTTGCGCTGCCCCGTTCCCGCCTGTTTCGGTTTCGGCGCCTCATGCACGAGATGCAACCGAATATGGCCTGATTTCACTTGCCTTATCCCTAGTGAATTGCCACATCCGGTGCAACATGTCAGCAACGGTCCATCATATCGGGCGGGACACCGCGCCTTCACTTGAACCCATCATGTCTCTGGTCGCCAGCGATATGAACCAGGTTAACAGCGTCATATTGGACCGGATGCAGTCGGAAATTCCGCTGATTCCGGAACTTGCCGGACATCTGATCGCCGGCGGCGGCAAGCGGATGCGTCCGATGCTCACCCTCGCAGCGGCCAAGCTGATCGGTTATCCCGGTGATCGCCATTTCAAACTGGCAGCCGCGGTGGAGTTCATCCACACAGCAACCCTGTTGCATGACGATGTCGTCGATGGTTCCGACATGCGGCGGGGCAAAACCGCGGCCAATCTCATATTCGGCAATCCGGCAACCGTCCTGGTCGGGGACTTCCTGTTCAGCCGGTCGTTCGAGTTGATGGTCGAAGACGGGTCCCTCAAAGTATTGAAAATATTGTCCAATGCCTCCGCCGTGATTGCCGAAGGCGAAGTCAACCAATTGACTGCGCAGCGCAAGATCGAGACCAACGAAGACCGCTATCTGGATATCATCGGTGCCAAGACAGCAGCCCTGTTTGCTGCGGCCAGCCGGATATCCGCCGTGGTCGCCGAATGCGATGATGAAGTCGAACTGGCGCTGGACAGTTACGGTCGCAATCTCGGCATAGCCTTTCAGCTGGTCGATGACGCGATTGACTATTCATCCGACCGCGAGACCATGGGCAAGGATGCCGGTGATGATTTCCGCGAAGGCAAGGTGACCTTGCCAGTCATATTGGCCTATGCGCGGGGCAATGAAGAAGACCGGAAATTCTGGAAAGACGCGATCATCGGGCACAAATCATCGGACGAAGATCTTGCCCGGGCCACTGCGTTGATCCATTCCACCGGGGCGATGAACGACACTATGTCGAGAGCCCGGCACTATGGTCAGCGGGCAATCGATGCGCTAGGCATTTTCGCATCCGGCAAGGCGAAGGACGCGATGACAGAAGCGGTTGAATTTGCGATCTCCCGCGCTTATTGAGCCGGTTCAGGACAGGAACAGAAAATGGCCGCACGAATTTATCAAATTCCCAGAAATGCAATGCAGTCGGGCAGGGCGCTGACCAATAAATGGGTGCTGGAATTTGAACCGGCGGAGCCACGCAAACCCGATCCCCTGACCGGTTGGGCCGGTTCCGGTGATACGCAGCGGCAGGTAGAGCTGACTTTCGATAGCTGCGATGCGGCGAAGGCTTATGCCGACAAACACGCGATTGCCTATGCGGTCATTCCGACACCGCACAAGACTCTGAAAATTCAGGCTTACGCCGACAATTTCCGCTAGTTACGTTCCCGTCTGCGCACGGGAAGACTGACGACGTCTTCAATCCAGCTTTAGAAACATCATCAGCTTGACGTCGATACCGGCGCCTTCCTGCCGCTTGCTCTCGATGAAATTGCTCAGCTCGCTCAATGCGACGCGGTGCACTGTGATATTCTCCCCGTCGACGCCTCCGCCCTCGCTGACCTTGGTCAAACCGCTGGCCTGGAATAGCGAAAAGCTCTCCGACACCATGCCTGGCGAGGAATAATATTCGCCGCAATTCTCCATGATTTCCGCGCGGTAGCCGGTTTCTTCTTCCAGTTCGCGGATCGCCGCGATGGCGCTGTCTTCGTCGGCATTGTCGTCATGATCTCCGACCAGTCCCGCAGGCAGCTCGATGCAGTTCTTGCCCAGCGGAACACGATATTGTTCGACCAGCAGCACATGGCCTGCATCGATTGCGAGGATGACCGCAGCCTTGATCCCGCGGCTGCGCGAGACATATTCCCATTTTCCTTCGCGTTTGGCCGTGATGAACCGGCCTTCCCACATGACTTCGATCTTGTCGGACATTTCTACCCCGTTTTTGCTCAGCTTATTGCCGCACGCCTGCCGCAAAATTCACCCTTCGACAAGCTCAGAGCGAATGGAATGTCAAAGCTCGATTAGCCGGTCGGGCAGTTCATTCGGGTTCTGGTCGGTTTTGGGGAAATGTTCGGTCAGCACAATTCCGATCTGTCGCACGGCTTCCGCCATGCCTTCGCCCGGTGTGCCCGCGCGAACCAAATCGATCATCGCAACCATCGCGTCGCCCCAGACTGCGGGCTCCACCTTAGCGACAATGGCTTCGTCGGCCACGATTTCCGCGCGATGTTCTCGCATCGAAAGATAGAGCAATATGCCGGTGCGTCCGACCGTCCGATGGTCGGTTGAAACCCGGAACAAGGATACCGCCCGCTTGCGCACACGGGCTTTTTTGATTGGTGCCGGGATCAGAAGGAACAGCAATGGCTTCCAGATCAGGATCAGTCTTGTGCCGAAAAACTTCATCGCGGTAAAAACAAACAGCGCCCAATAGGGAAGGGCGGTGATGCCGCTCCAGCCACCGGCCAGCCAATCGATGATATTCAGATAGATTTCCGGGAACAGGCTGACGACCAGCAACGCGGTCAGCGCCACCAGGCCGGATATGGCCCAGGCGACATCGCCATAATGATCGGATTCGCCGGTCACTATGGTGACGATTTCGCCATCGGTCGATTTCTCTGCCTGCGAGACTGCGGACGTGACGATCTTGTGATCTTCGGGTGTAAACTGGTTCACTTTGCTCATTACCAGCCCCCCGATGCGCCGCCGCCGCCAAAGCTGCCGCCGCCTCCGCCAAAACCGCCGCCCCCGAAGCCGCCGCCGAAGCCGGAACTACCGCCCCCGCCAAAGCCTGATCCGCCGCCCCAGATGACGACCGGACCAGCACCGTGACGGTAGCGTTTGCCACCGCGGTTCGAGAACATCGGGATAATAACAAAGAATATCAGAATGAACGCCCAGAAGATAATCAGGCCGATATTCTCACCATCGCCTTTGCTGGCTTGTTGATCAGCCTGTTGGGCAACCGCGAGAGCTTGTTCCTCCGGCAGCGTCAACTGTGTCGATATCCGGTCGACCCCAGCGATTATACCGCCGGCCATATTATCATTGCGGAACTGGGGGAGGATATCATTCTGGATGATGATGCTCGACAGGGCATCGGTCATGATCCCTTCAAGCCCATAACCCACTTCGACGCGCACCTTGCGCTCATTGGGTGCAATCAAAAGAATCAGGCCATTGTCCTTTTCCGCCTCGCCTTCGCCGTCTTGTCCGATTTCCCAAGCCCGGCCCAGCTGATAGCCATAATCTGCGATATCATAGCCTTCGAGACTGTTGACCGTCGCGACAACCAGCTGGCGATTGGACTGGGCTTCCAGAGCCGCAAGCTTGGCGGTGAGTTCCGCTTCCTGTGCTGGATCAAGCAAATCCGCCTGATCGACGACACGGCCGGTGAGTTCGGGAAAGCTCTGGGCGTTGACAATCGGCGCGCACAGTAGGATCGACAGGGCAAGGAGCCAGCGTATCACATTCATGAGATTTTCCTGTTTTGCGCGGGTATTTCCGGCGCATTATCATTTGCGGGAAGGGATGGAACACGCTGCATTTTCTTGATCAGTCTGGCGGCGCCGTTCAAAATCCCCTCTTCCATCTGACCTGCCGAAAAGGCCGGTAGCATGGCTTCACGGATGACCTCCGCACAAAATGGATCGCTCAGGGATGCTTCCAGTCCGTAACCCACTTCGATCCGGACCTCCCTTTCATTTGGTGCCACGAGCAACAGAACACCATCATCACGATGCTTGTTACCGATCCCCCATGCCCGTGCCAGCTTTAAGGAACAGTCTGTGATTTTCAGACCATTCAGGGATTTCGTGGTGGCTATCACAAATTGCGGGCCTGAAGTTTGTTCCAGATTTGCCAAAATGCTTGTCAGTTCCTTTTCAGTTTCATCTGTCAACAAATCCGCGTCATCAACAACACGCCCCGTGAGCGCCATCGACGGGGCGGCACTGTCTAACTGTCCCTGGTCCTTTTCAACATTCTGGCCGCATGCAGATAAGATGACCCACAGAAGCAAGATGAGCCTTGGGCTCATCCCACTCTAGAATTCCACCGAGGGCGCTTCGTCGGCACCTTCTGTCGTGGCAGCAAATGGTTCCATCGGTTCGGCACCGTGGATGATTTTGGCGCCGATAATGTCCGGGAAGGTCCTGATCGTGGTGTTATATTCGCGGACCGCTTCATTATAATCGCGACGAGCGACGTTGATACGGTTCTCGGTGCCTTCCAGCTGGCTTTGCAGCGCTAGGAAATTCTGGTTGGATTTGAGCTCGGGATAGGCTTCAACCGTTGCCATCAGGCGACCAAGCCCTTGCGAGAGGGCGCCCTGTGCTGCGGCAAATTCCTGGACCTTCGCGGCATCGCCAAGATCATCGGCGCTGAGCTGAATCGAGCTTGCTTTTGCCCGGGCTTCCACCACGGCGGTCAGCGTGTCCTGCTCCTGGGTCGCAAAGCCTTTGACCGTCTCGACTAGATTCGGGATCAAATCGGCGCGGCGCTGATAGGTGCTTTCGACATCAGCCCATTTGGCTTTCGCATTTTCTTCCGCCGTCGGCACACTGTTGATTCCGCAGGCGCTTAGCGACAAGGCCACGGCTGGAACCACCAGAAACTTGATCAATTTATTCAGCATGTTTGAAATCCCTCCATTCACACGGCGATACGCCGCACCACTTTGTAAAAATAGGTATCAATGGTCGCGTTTGCAACGACTTCGCTCGACAATTATGGATTTTTCATACATTTACACGCCTTTAGAAATGGGAAGGCAATATATATGTTAAACGAGTTCAAGGCATTTATTCTCAAGGGGAATGTCCTCGACCTGGCTGTCGCAGTCATAATCGGTGCGGCTTTCGCGACAATTACCACGTCATTGACCGAAGATGTGATCATGCCGATTGTCAGCGCCTTGTTTGGTGTTCCCGATTTCTCGGGCATGTTCATTCTGCTCGGCTCGCCGCCTGCTGATTATGCCGGTGCGATGACCGACTATGCAGCGCTGAAGGAAGCTGGCGTGCCGATGCTCGGCTGGGGCCAGTTCCTGACTGTGGTGATCAACTTCATCATCCTGGCGTTCATCATCTTCATGATCGTTCGCTATGCCAACAAGGTGATGAAAAAAGCGGAAGAGGAAGCAGCAGATCCGGGACCAAGCGAAATTGATTTGCTGACCGAAATCCGGGACAGCCTGAAAAAGTAAAAACCCGAGATCGCCAATATCGCCCCTTTTGCAGCGTGGTTTGTGTAACGCAAACATGCATCGCGAAAGGGGCGTTTTTTATATGTGAAGGTTGGGAAGGTGCCGCGGAAACCGGTCGAAATATGGCCTAAATTCAATAATAATCGTTCTATTACAATATGATAACAGATGGCATCATTTTTTAAGATACATTCGGATTTTTCGATCCTATAGGCTCGCTCGGCTGGATTGATTCTCAGCCGATTTGAACGACGATATGGGGACTAATTATTATGCGTAAATTCGCTGTTTTGGCTGCATCAGCAGCCGTATTCGCTTTGTCTGCTTGTAATGCTCCAGCTGAAGATGCTGTTGTAACCGACGAAGTTGCTACCGAAGAAGTTGCACCTGCTGAAGACGTTATGGCTACCGAAGAAGTTGCTCCTGCAACTGCTGAAGTTGCTCCTGCTGACGAAGCTGCTGTACCTGCTGAAGAAGCTGTAGCCGAGTAAGCTCGAAACAACTGAAATTCCCTTTGGGGAACTAGAGAAGGGTCAACCGGGCAACTGGTTGGCCCTTTTTTCATTATTTTTTCTGCACGCGGGAACCTATTTTCGTTCGACGGGTTCATATAGCCGAGGAGCCTATTTTGCTCCTTCCAATTGACGAGGGATTATTATGCGTAAATTGATGATTTTGACCGCTTCTACCGCTGCTCTGGCACTGAGTGCTTGCGCTCAGGAAGACACCAGCGGTGCGGAAACCGAAACAGAACTGCAGGCTCAGGAAGCTGAGATGGAAGCAGACCGTCTGGACGAAGCTGCTGATGCTGCTCCGACCGAAGCCGGCGAAGACATGATGGAAAACAAGGCAGCGGCCATGGAAGACAAGGCTGACGCCCTGGAAGACAAAGCCGATGCGGAAGAAGGCGTTCTCGCCCAGTAATCACGAATTCCCTTTGGGGAACTAGAGGAGGGTCAACCGGGAGACCGGTTGGCCCTTTTTCTTGTCTGTGCACTGTTCATTCAGAATTATATCCCTATATAGGAAGCGTCCGTTTCGACGGACTATGGTGATAAATGATGGCGTGTAATAGACACTACGGACCCGGGGGCAGTACCCGGCGGC
>JBALUX010000039.1:0-19583 GCA_036963725.1 Parasphingorhabdus sp.
CTGGTGACCGCAGCGGCTTATGCGCAACTCGGCGGCATGCCGATCCTGATGGTCACCGGCCAGAAACCGATCAAGAAATCCAAACAGGGCCGCTTCCAGATTCTCGACGTCGTCGACATGATGGGACCGATTACCAAATTCACCCATCAGCTGGCTTCGGCAGACAATATCCCGAGCCGCGTGCGCGAAGCGATCCGCCTCGCCGAGGAAGAAAAACCCGGCGCCACCCATATCGAATTCCCTGAAGATATTGCCGACGAGGAAACCGACTCGACGCCAATCGCGCCAAGCCTCGCCCGGCGTCCCGTCGCCGAAGCGAAAGCCGTTCGCGCTGCGACCAAGAAAATCGAAAATGCCAAATCCCCGATCATCGTTGTCGGCGGCGGCGCCAACCGGACCACCACCGGCCGCATGCTCACGCAATTTATCGAGAAAACCGGCATCCCCTTTGTCACCACCCAGCTCGGCAAGGGCGTTGTCGACGAAACCCACAAGGAATTCATGGGTTGCGCGGCGCTATCGGCAAATGACTTCGTCCATCGCGCGATCGAATCCGCCGATCTGATCATCAACGTCGGCCATGATGTGATCGAAAAACCGCCCTTCTTCATGGCGACCGGCAGCACCGAAGTGATCCACGTGTCGATGAACAGCGCGGAAGTCGATCCGGTCTATTTCCCGCAAATCGAGGTAATCGGCGATATCGGCAACGCCATCTGGCAGATGAAGGAAGATATTGTTCCTTCCGGCAGCTGGAATTTCGACGCGATGTACAAGGCCCGCAAGGCCGAGGAAGAACATACGGATTCGATGGATGACGATCTGCGTTGCCCGATCTACCCGCCGCATCTCGTAAAAGTCGTCCGCGAAGCGATGCCGGCCGACGGGATCATCTGTCTCGACAATGGCGTCTATAAAATCTGGTTTGCCCGCAACTATAAGGCGCGTCAGGCCAACACGGTGTTGCTCGACAATGCGCTGGCGACCATGGGCGCCGGCCTGCCCTCCGCCATGGCTTCGGCGATGGTCTATCCCGACCGCAAGGTCATGGCGATCTGCGGCGACGGCGGTTTCATGATGAACAGCCAGGAAATGGAAACCGCGGTCCGGCTGAAACTCAACATCACCGTGCTGGTGCTGAACGACAACAGCTATGGCATGATCCGCTGGAAACAGGCGAACATGGGCTTCAAGGATTGGGGCCTGACCTATGGCAACCCCGACTTTGTCAAATATGCAGAGGCTTATGGTGCCAATGGCTACCGGATCACCAGCGCCAAAGATCTGCAGGAAACGATCGACAAATGCCTCAACAGCGAAGGCGTGCATCTGATCGAAGTGCCGGTCGATTATTCCGATAATGATCGCATCTTGAATCACGAAATCAAGGAACTCAGCGCGAAGGCATGAGTAAGAAACCTATGAGCAAGCTAAAAGACGTCTATCCGCTTTATCTCAACAACGAAGCGGTGCAGCCCAATACCGATCTGGAAGTCACCGACAAATATACCAATGAAGTGGCTTTCCGGACGGCATTGGCGACACCCGATGTCATTGAAGAGGCTATTGCCGGGGCGGTCTCCGCCACCGAACCGATGGCGAAAATGGCGAGCTATGAGCGGCAGAATGTGCTGCAGCATTGCGTCGACCGGTTCAAGGAACGCTATGACGAACTGGCTTATTCACTGTGCGTTGAAGCGGGCAAGCCGATCAAGGATGCCGAGGGTGAAGTCGGGCGTCTGATCGATACATTCCGTATCGCCGCAGAAGAATCCGTGCGCAATTATGGCGAGGTCCAGCCGCTCGACATTTCCGCGCGCGCAAAGGGCTATATGGGCATGTGGAAGCGGGTTCCGATCGGTCCGTGCAGCTTCATTTCCCCGTTCAACTTCCCGCTCAATCTGGCGGCGCACAAGATTGCACCGGCGATTGCCGTGGGCTGTCCCTTCGTGATGAAACCGGCCAGCAAAACACCGCTGGGCGCGATCATCATGGGCGAGGTTCTGGCAGAGACCGATCTGCCGAAAGGCGCCTTCTCGATTCTGCCCGCTAGTCGGGACGGCGCCGACCTGTTCACCACCGACGAGCGGCTGAAGCTGCTTTCCTTCACCGGCTCCCCCGGTGTCGGCTGGGACCTGAAGGCCAAGGCCGGCAAGAAACCGGTCATTTTGGAACTCGGCGGCAATGCCGCGGTCGTCGTCGATGCCGACGCCGATCTCGACGATGCGCTCGAGCGGATTGTCTTCGGCGCATTCTACCAGTCGGGCCAAAGCTGCATCGGCGTGCAGCGGATCATCATTCACGAGAGCATTTACGATCAGTTCCGGGACATGCTGGTGGCCAAGACCAAGACTCTGGTCTCCGGTGATCCGAAAGATCGCGATACGTTCATAGGCCCGATGATTTCCGAGGGCGAAGCCAGCCGCCTGCATGGCTGGATCGAAAGCGCTGTCGCCGGTGGCGCAAAACTTCTGTGTGGCGGCAACCGCGAGGGCAATATGCTCGAGGCGACGCTGCTGGAAAATGTCGATACGGGTGCAGATGCCTATCGCGAGGAGGCCTTCGGCCCGCTCGCCCTGCTCTCGAAATTCAGCGACTTCGGCGCGGCGATGGAAGAGGTCAACGACAGCAAATTCGGCCTGCAGGCCGGTATCTTCACCCGCGATCTGTTCAAGTCGCTCGATGCCTGGGATCATCTCGATGTCGGCGGTGTGGTGATTAATGACGTGCCGTCTTACCGGGTCGACAATATGCCTTATGGCGGGGTCAAGGACAGCGGTCTGGGCCGCGAAGGCATCAGATTTGCCATGGAGGACATGACCGAAATCCGCAATCTGGTGATTCGTCGGAAACCCGGCTAGCCAGCCGCGTCTGACCGTGGCTCTGGAGCCACACCCTGTTTCCGTCGCTGCAAGATATAGTCGTCAAAGCCCTAAAAAATAAAAGAAATCGGGCGATTTTCGTTTGCATTGAGCATCACTTGGGGGATAGGTAACCTGATCGTTATATTAAACGGCAAGGGTCGCTTCGTGCTGAATAAGGGGACCGGTTTCAAAACCGGATTGGGCAACGATGCAAACGAGGGCAAAATATTCACGGGTACCAGGCTGGTCAGTACTGGCCGCTAGCCTATTCTGCTCGGCACTGGTCGCAGTGGCATTATTTGTCTCGACCATGGCAAGTCCGGAACCGGTTGAAGCCGCCACTGACATCGCCAGAGGCACCCATCTTGGCGTTGCAACCTGCGGCGGATCGACCTGCCACGGGCGTCAGGAAGCCGATGGCGAGATTGTCCGTCAGGACGAAATCATGCGCTGGCAGGAAGAATCCACGCCCGGCGGTGCCCATAGTCGCGCTTTCCGTGTCCTGCGCGAACCCCGCAGCATCGCGATCGCCAAACGGCTCGGCATCAAGGACGCGGCCTCCGCATCCGAATGCCTCGGCTGTCACAGCACAGCGGCGACGAGCAAGGGCCCGCGGTTCCAGTTGAACGATGGCGTAGGCTGTGAATCCTGCCACGGCGCATCTTCCGGCTGGCTCTCCAGTCACTATGCCGTCGGCGCCAGCCACGCCCGCAATGTTGCACAAGGCCTCACGCCTCTCGACAATCCAAAGGCTCGCGCCAGCGTCTGCCTCGACTGTCATTTCGGCAGCGCCAAAAAGGGCCAGTTTGTCGATCATAGAATCATGGCCGCCGGTCATCCGCGCATTTCCTTCGAGATGGACCTGTTTTCTACCCTGCAACAGCATCATGACGAGGATGTCGATTATGTCCGCCGCAAGGGCCGGACAAACAGCGTCCGGTTCTGGGCTGTCGGTCAGGCAATGGCACTGGAACGCTCGCTCAACCTGTTCAGCAAACCGGCTCTCGCTACCGAGGGCATTTTCCCCGAATTCTATTTCTACGACTGCCACAGCTGTCACCGCCGCATCTACGACAACGCCTCAGCGCGTCCAGCATCGGTCGCCAATCCCGGCCGTCCGATCCCCGAAGGCATGCCGCCCTATAATGACGAGAATATGATCATGCTCAGCGCCGCGATCAAAGTCGCAGCGCCGGACATCGCGGGTGAATTCGACAGCCGCTCCAGAGCATTCCACGCCGCCATGGCGCAAGGCCGAGGCCCTGCGGTCGAGGAAGCCGCCCGCCTGCGTCAATATGCAACACAGCTTGCGGACCGCTTCTCCCGCGCCAGCTTTGGCCGCGACCAGACCTTCCAGATCATGGAGACCATCGCCGGTCAGGCAATCTCGCCACGCTTCACCGATTACGAGGGCAGCGTGCAGGCAGTCATGGCGATCGACACATTGCTCAACGGACTGGTCAACAGCGGTCAGGTCAGTGAATCAGCAGCATCCAGCCTGCGCGGACAAATCAATGTCGCATATGCTGCCGTCGCGGAACCCAATGATTATGAACCGTTGAAATACCGCCGAGCACTGGGCAGCGCCGTCCGCACCATCCGGTCGCTGAGATAGGGGATTCCGTGATGCGCAAACCCTTTTTCACCTCTGCCCTTTCTGCCGCAGCGCTGGTGCTGACCTCATGTGGTGGCGGCGGTGACAGCAATGATTTTGGCGGCACACCATCGCCTTCTCCAGCACCGACACCGGCGCCTACACCACCGCCGACCGGCCTTGGCGGTGTATTTACGGCTCCGGCGCAGCGTGCCCTGACAGTAGCAGATGTTCAGACGATCATCGCGCAAGCGGTCGGCGAAGCACAGGCTCGCAATCTGCCTTCGGTGATCGCCGTGGTCGACCGGGTCGGCAATGTGCTGGCCGTGTTCGACATGAACGGTTCAAACAACGGATCGACCGAGATCACGATCAGCAACCGGCAGATCGGTGGCCTCGCCGCTCCTGCAGATTTGATCGGCCTGCAGGGCCAGCAGGTCCCGGCTGCGGCCGCGGCAATCGCCAAGGCGGTGACCGGTGCCTATCTGTCGAGCGGCGGCAATGCTTTTTCTTCCCGGACTGCCAGCCAGATCGCCCAGGAACATTTCCCGCCTGCGCCAACCACAGTCGGTCTGGAAAGCGGCCCGCTGTTCGGTGTCCAGTTCAGCCAGCTTCCCTGCTCTGACCTGTCGCAGCGTTTCAACGACATGGGCGGTACCGGATCGCTGATCGGCCCGAAAAGATCGCCGCTCGGACTGGCCGCCGATCCCGGTGGACTGCCGCTCTATAAAGACGGTGTTGTCGTCGGCGGTATCGGTGTCATGGGCGACGGCGACTATGGTTTTGATCCCAATATTCTCGATGTTGACGTCGATGACGAAGAAGCCATCGCCCTGGCCGGCATCCAGGGTTTTGCCCCGCCCGCATCCATTGCCGCCAACCGGATTTCGGTTGATGGTACATCCTTGCGGTTCAGCGATATGGTGGTCTCCGACCTGTCGCCGTTGCAGAATAATTTTGCCGCTATCAACAATGCCGCGATCGGCCAGCTGATAGCCGTCAAGGGCTATGCCAAGAACACAATCATCGCCGGTACCGCTTATGGCACGGAAGCGTCCGGCATCCGCGCCTCGAAGGCGACCGAGTTCAAGAACAGCGATGCCTTCGTCCTCACCGATGGCACCGGTGCCAATCGCTATCCTATCCGTGGCGGCACCGACGCAACAGATGTGACCACCCCGCTATCGGAAGCGGAAGTGCGCGCGATCCTTGAAGAAGCCTTCATCATCATCAGCCGGGCCAGAGCGCAAATCCGCCAGCCGCTGGACAGCCGGATGCAAGCCACCGTCAGCGTCGTCGATACGCGTGGCCAGATACTGGGCATCGTCAGGACACCGGACGGCCCGATTTTTGGCACCGACGTTTCGCTGCAAAAAGCGCGGACGGCAGCGTTTTTCTCCAGCGCGATCGCAGCCCAGGAGTTGCTCGCAACACCGGTCTTTGCGCCTTTCGCCAATGTGCCGGCCCATGTCCAGCGTGTGCGGAATTTTCTTGGCGATCCCAATGCCCTGACCGGCACCGTGGCATTCGCCGATCGTTCGGGCGGCAATCTCGCCCGGCCCTATTTCCCCGATGGTGAAATCGGACGTCCTCCCGGACCGCTGTCGATCGAACAGTCGGCAAAATTCAGCCCGTTCGCGGTCGGCCTGCAGCTTGATCTGGTCTTTCCCAATATCGTCCAGCATGTCGGCTTCGTCCGGTCCAACGGTGCCAGCCCCGACACGGACCAGCGCTGCACGCAATTGCCGACCATAGCCGGAACCGGCGGCCAGGCCCGCCTGTCCAACGGCATGCAGATTTTCCCGGGTAGCGTCCCGATCTATCGCGGTGACAAGCTGGTCGGCGGCGTTGGCGTCTCCGGCGATGGTATCGATCAGGACGATATGGCCAGCTTCCTCGGACTGTACAACGCCGGCCAGCGCGTCGGCACCATTGGCCATGCGCCCAAGGCCATTCGCGCCGACAATGTCGTGGTCGATCTGGGCAATGCCAACGTCCGGCTGCGTTATGTGAACTGCCCCTTCGCGCCGTTCCTCGACAGCAACGAACAAAATGTCTGCGAGGGCCTGTAGGACGGATGTCGGGACTCTCAGCCTCCTTTGTGCCGATCCTGGCGGTGATGTCGGGTCAGGCTGACCAGATGGAAACTCAACGTGCCTCGGTCGAGCAGATGGAAGCGTCTCTGGCCGCCCTACTCGCTGGGGAAAAATTTGACTGGATACGTACAGAATCTGTCGATTTTGGTACAGAAACGGGCATGGGCGGACCAGATCCGGACGAAGAAGAGGCAGAAAAGGACGACAATGCGGGCGCTGATGGAGCACCTCCGAAAGATGCCTCCAATTCTTCCAATTCCGGGCAAACTGAAACCTCGAATTCTCTGGAAATGGACGTTGATAGCCTGACCGCTGACGACGCCCTGATCGACGGCCGCCGCCGGCCCGGCGTCCAGCAGAGCCTGCCAGACCGGGTCACCCAGAATAATCCTGGCGCAGTCAATGCTCCGCCACCGGAAGCCTTCCCGACCGATGAATTTCCGGTTCCCGATCGCTGGCGGATCATGCAAAGCCTCTGTCCCGCGAAGGGCAGCGACGAATCCATCTACACCCTGTTCGGAGCGCTGCGGAACAACTGCCACAGCACGCTCAATCCCTATCACCAGAATGTGTTGAAGGGCGACAAGCCGATCCCGGCCGACAAGAAACCGGGCTTTCTCAAGGGCGATGACTGGTTTTTCGTCGCCAATGTGATCTCCGACACAGTCGTCGAACCGCGCAGCTTTCCTATCCCTGTCGGCGTCCAGACCACCGAACGCCCGAACAGCATCGACGTCTTCGGCCGGTCCGGTTCGGAAGTCTATGCCCAGACCTTCATTACCGGCTTTGCCCTGATCAAGGGCTCAACAGCTTATAAACCGCCTGACGTGGAATACCGCCTGACATTGGCGACCCAGGTCAATCATGTGAACGTGCCGGAACGCCGGGTCCTGTTCGTCGAACCATCAAAATCCTCGCACCGCACCGACTGGTTTGTCGGCGTGCAGGAGGCGTTTTTCGATTATCATATCCGCAACACTTCGGCCCGCTATGACTTCGACAGTTTCCGCATCGGCATCCAGCCGATGCAGGCGGATTTCCGCGGTTTCCTGTTCCAGGACAACCAGCTCGGCTTCCGCCTGTTCGGCACCCGCGACAACAACCGGATCCAGTATAATCTCGGGGCCTTTGTCCAGCTGGAAAAGGACACCAATTCCGGTCTCAACGACATCACCCAGACCCCGCGCGAAAGCTATATTTTCTTCGCCAACCTCTATCGGCAGGATCTGCCCTTTGTCGGCCTGACCAGCCAGTTCAGCCTGACCTATAATATGAACCGCGAGAAGTCCGATATCCAGATCGACGATAACGGTTTTCCGGTCCGCCCCGCGCTGCTCGGCGACCTCAGGGGCCGGGCCTATGATGTCGTCTATCCGGGCTATGCCTTTGACGGCCGTATCGGCCGGATCAATCTCACCGGACAGGTCTATGGCGCGTTCGGCGAAGACCGGAACAGCTTCTTCACCAGCGAACCGGCAAAGATCGAAGCCTATTTCGGTGCGCTGGAAGCGAGCTATGACGTTGACTTCCTGCGCTTCCGCGCCTCCGGCCTGTTCGCCAGCGGAGACGGCAATCCCTATAATAATACCGAGGCCGGCTTTGACGCGATCTTCGAAAACCCGATTTTTGCCGGAGCCGACACCAGCTACTGGATCCGCCAGACCATCCCTTTCGCGGGCGGTGGCCGGGTGATCTCGATCAACGGTCGCAATGGTATCCTCAACTCGCTTCGTTCGTCCAAGGAACAGGGCCAGAGCAATTTCAACAATCCCGGCACGATATTGGCTGGCGTCGGGGTTGATGCCGATCTCACGCCAGCTCTCCGGCTCTCCGGCAACGCAAACCATCTCTGGTTCCACAAGACCGAGAGCCTCGAAGCTCTACGCGTCGAAGGGTCGATTCCACGGGATATTGGCTGGGACCTGTCTCTCGCTGCAATCTACCGCCCGAAAGCCACGCAAAATATGGTATTCCGCTTGTCCGGCGCTGCTTTGCTACCCGGAAAAGGATTCAAGGATTTGTTCGACCAGACCGACAAACGCGACTTCCACTATTCGATTCTGCTCAACGCGATATTGGCTTTCTGATGCGCTGGCGGAACCTCCTGAACGGCAATAGCAAATTATTCCTCGCAGGACTGGGCGCATTGGCGCTGACCGTCACTCCGGCATCATTGGTGCGCGCTGCGGGCAAGGAAAAGCCGCAAAAAGTCGATTACAGCTTCACGCCCCCCGCCCCCCAAAACCAGACCTGGGACGAAGCCCAGACCAAGAGCAGCGGCTGCCAGACCTGCCATACCGACAGCGACCAGAAGACCATGCACGAGACCCCGGCCGTGGTTCTCGGCTGTGTCGATTGTCACGGCGGCGACGCGTCGGTTGTCGGTGACAATAATTGGGGCAAGAACAGCCTCCCCTATATGGATGCGCTGACCAAGGCTCATGTTCTGCCTAAATATCCGGAAAGCTGGCACTGGCCCTCTTCCGCCAATCCCAAGCGCAGCTATGGGCTGCTGAACAAGGAATCGCCGGAATTTGTGCGTTTCGTCAATCCGTCGGATTATCGCGTTGCGCGCGAATCCTGCGGCGCCTGCCATATGGAAATCATCGAGGCTTCGGAACGGTCGCTGATGGCAACCGGCGCGATGCTCTGGGGCGGAGCCGCCTATAATAACGGCATCGTACCGTTCAAAAATTACGTGTTCGGCGAGGCCTACACCCGCACGGGCGAAGCCGCGACGATCAAGTCACCCGGTAACCCGCACGGCACCGTGACCGAGGCCGAAAAGAAACGCGGCGCGCTGCCGATCCTCTACCCGCTGCCGACCTGGCACACGGTGCCACCGGGTGACATCTTCCGCGTGTTCGAGCGCGGCGGCCGCAATATCAACACCCAGTTCCCCGAAATCGGCCTGCCCAATATCGGCGGTATCATCCAGCGGCTGGAAGAGCCCGGACGTCCCGATCTCAAGCAATCCAACCGCGGCCCCGGAACCGGCCTGCGCGTCGCCATTCCGGTGCTCAATATCCACAAGACCCGGCTCAATGATCCGTTCATGTGGTTCATGGGCACCAATGACCAGCCGGGCGACTATCGCCAGTCGGGCTGCGCCGGCTGCCACGTCGTCTACGCCAATGACCGCGAACCGCGGCATAGTTCGATCTGGGCCAAATATGGCCGCGACGGACAGACACAGACCATCGATCCGACCATCAGAAACCTGAAAGAGGGCGAACATCGTGTTGGCAGCTTTGGTACCTATGATGCGGCTCATGGCGAAAAAGATGATCACAATGCGGTTCCGGCTTCGGTCAACCCGGGTGAAAAATACAACACTCTTGTGAGTAAGTGGACCAAAAGATCTGGAGAGCTAGCCGAACATTCAGAAATGGAGTTCATCGAAAAGGTTGCGAAACGCGAAAAAGGCCATCCGATACAACATGCCTTCACCCGGGCCATCCCGACCGCGCAATGCATGAACTGCCACATGCACCAGCCGAATATCTTCCTGAACAGCTATCTTGGTTACACAATGTGGGACTATGAATCGGACGCGCCTTACATGTGGCCGGGCCCGGACAACAAAACGCCCAAGCCGGAAGGTATGAGCGACGAGGATTATCAGAAGACCTATAAGCAGCAGAAATATCCGGATGCAGAAGAAGTCCGCAAGATACTCGACCGCAATCCGGAAGGCGCTGCGCCAAAGGGGCTGTGGGCCGACATTGATTTCCTGCGCAACGTCTATGATCTCAACAGCGAAGCCAAGGACACGCAATTTGCCGATTATCACGGCCATGGCTGGAATTTCCGCGCGGTCCTGAAACGCGACCGCGACGGCAATCTGCTTGACGCCGAGGGCAATCAGGCGAGCTACAGCACCGATACCGAGAATATCGTTGCCAATGATGATCCGGAAAAATTCCGCAAGGAAGGCGAAGGGAAATTTGTCGAACCGGGGATTAACCCAGGCAAATCGGTACATATGATGAGCATTCATGCCGAAGTCGGCATGCAGTGCGCTGACTGCCATTTCTCGCAGGACAGCCATGGCAACGGCCTGATCTATGGCGAAGTCGCCAATGCGGTCGAGATCAGCTGCAAGGATTGCCACGGCACCGCTGACGCTTATCCGACCCTGCTGACCAGCAATCTGGCGGCGCGGCCAAAAGGCAGCAATCTGGGTCTGCTGCGCAACGCGAATGGCGAGCGGCGCTTCGAATGGTTCAAGAACCCCGAAGGCAAGCGTGTGCTGATCCAGCGGTCGATTGTCGATCCCGAGCTCAGCTGGCAGGTCAGTCTGGTCAAGGATAGCGTCGATCGTTCGCACCCCGACTTCAATCTCAAGGCGGCACGAGCGAAGCTTATGTCCAAAAGCGGCGCCGAAACGGGCAAATATGCCTTCGGTAGCGGCGTTCCGAAAGAAGAACGGGCGCATAAAGACGAAAATATGGTCTGTTTCACCTGTCATCTCAGCTGGACGACAAGCTGCGGTGGTTGCCATCTGCCGATCGAAGCCAACTGGCAGGCCGACAGTCACAAATATGAAGGCGGCACCACCCGTAACTATGCGACCTATAACCCGCAGGTTGCCCGCGACCAGATGTTCCAGCTTGGCCGTCACCAGACCAGCAAGGGCAATGTCATCGCTCCTGTGCGTTCGACGTCAGCGCTGATCCTGTCCTCGACCAATATCAACCGCGAGCGGATATATGTCCAGCAACCGCCAATTTCCGGCATTGGTTTCTCGTCGCAAGCTTTCGCACCGCATTTCCCGCACACCGTGCGCAAGACCGAGACCAAACAATGTTCGGATTGTCACGTCAGCGAAGCCAATGACAATAATGCGATCATGGCGCAGACGCTGTTGCAGGGTACGAATTTCGTCAATTTCATCGGCCTCCACGCCTGGGTCGGACTGGAGAAAGGCTTTGAAGCGGTCCGGGTCACCGAATGGGACGAACCACAGGCCGTCATCGGCTCCTATCTGCAAAAATATGCCTATCCCGATTATTGGAAAATGCATGTTGAGGACCATGACCGGGAGCTCATAGACTGGGTGCGCGGAGAACGGCTCGACAAGAATTTTTCCGGCGAAACCAAGGCGCTCGAAGAATTCAAGAATGTCGTTCAGGGAACCGGCGACGCGGTTCGCTGCCTGCAACTGCGCGGCGAATATATGTTTGTAGCCGAGGGCAAAGGCGGTTTCCGTGCCTATGATGTCGCGTCAATCGGCAACAAGGGATTCTCGGAACGCATCGTCAAAGCGCCATTTTCCTCACTCGGCCACGACACCCATGTCGATACCAAGAACGCGACCTGTATGGCACTGGCCACCAACCAGCCGATTGCACCAACCCGCAACACCAAGGAACTGCGGGAGGTCAACGAGGAACAGGCTTTCCATCCAATCTATAATTATGCGGTGGTCACCGACAGCGAAGAAGGCCTGATCCTGGTCAATATCAACACATTGGCCGATGGCGAATTCCGCAACAATTTCTTCAAGCGCAGCCTCACCTGGAATGAAGGCGGCGTGCTTGACGGAGCTCAGCATATCACCTTGGCCGGTCATTATGCCTATATTACAACGGCTGCAGGATTGACCCTGATCGATCTGGATGATCCGCTGGAACCGCGACATGTCATCACCATTCCGATGACCGATGCCAGAGCCTCGGCGCTGCAATTCCGCTATCTTTGGGTCACCGATGCCGACGGCGTAAAACTGTTCAATATCACCGACATGGAAAACCCCATCGCGGTGCCTTCAGGAACAATTCCGCTGCGAAACGCCCGGCGGCTCTACCTCGCCCGCACCTATGCTTATATCGCGGCCAAAGAAGAAGGCTTGGTAATCGCCAATATAACGCGGCCGGAAGCGCCGACCGTCTACCTGAAGGAAACCTTCAGCGGTTCAATGAACGATGCAGAGGATGTGATTGTCGGATCTACCAACGCCACCCTGTTTGCCTATGTCGCTGATGGACGCAATGGGCTGAAGGTGATCCAGTTGACCACGCCAGACAGTCAGAAGAACTTCTACGGTTTCTCGCCCGCTCCCAAGCCGGAGCTCATCGCCTTTGCCCGCACGCCGAAACCGGCGCTGGCCTTGTCCAAGGGGCTCGATCGTGACCGGGCGGTGGATGAGACGGGCGGACAGATGGCAGTCTTTGGACGGCTCGGCTCTAGGCCCTTCACCCGCAGCGAGATGCAGCGCTTCTACATGAACAGCAAGGGCGAGCCCTATTTCGTCAAAGACGAGCCGGATATTGCCGACTGGATCGGACCGCTTCCGCCGTTGCTTGCCAAACCATAGAAATGATCGGGGGCCGGGCTATAAAACAGCACCGACCCCCTGTCCCCCAATAAGCAACTCGAGGGAATTATGGACCCTGCGCCCTAGGGCGCAGGGTTTTAACTGTATAAATTATGCTGCGATCTAATCAGCAGTTGCCGTCGATCGCGCGACCGGCCAATGCACCGACTGCACCGCCAATAATCGTGCCTTCTGTCTTGTCCCCGCGACCGGCGATTTCATTGCCGAGCAAGCCACCTGCTATGGCACCGATAATTGTCCCGCCGGTCCCGCGGTCACAGCCCCGATAGCGGCGGTTGTCTGAATAACGGTTATCGCGGTAACGGCGCTGGTCGCGATAGTCGCGGCGATCCCGGTCCCGGTAGCGGCTGCCCCGATATGTGTCGCCACGACGATATTCGCGATATCCATTGCCGCGGACCTGTTCATACTGTCCGCCACCATAATAGCCGCCGCGTGCTTCTGCAGGTGCGGCAAAGGCCATTGTGGCGATGGCTGCGGTTGAAATTGCTAGACTACCCAAAACCTTGTTGATCATTTTCTTCACTCCAAAAGGGTTCTTCCGGAACCCGAATCAATTGCTGCCTGACAATTGGAGTTCTAGCGGCGCGGCCTTGACCAATTGCTGAATGCTGACTTTATCTAAGGTTCATAATAGTAGCCGTTTACCTGAATGGGTTGAACCGGAGCATCGAGGACTAGCTTTTTAATCCATTGTCGATTGTCACCCCGTCCGATAGCAATTGCCCGATATAGAAAAGAGGAAGAGCGATGAAATTGAACGGCAAGACAGCAGCGATTACGGGCGGCACGGCGGGTATTGGTCGCGGGATTGCCGAGGCATTTCTGGCGGAGGGAGCGAATGTTGCGCTGTTTGCGCGGAATCCGGAAAAAGGTGCTGAAGTTGTCGCGGAACTGGATGTCGGGGATCGGGCGATTTTTGTTGCCGGGGATGTGATGGAGCAGGATCAGGTCGAGGGTTTTGTTGACCAGACCGCCGCGCATTTCGGCTCTATTGACATCCTTGTTAATAACGCGGGCGGCGCGGGCGATCTGGCGCCTTTGGTCGATCTGACCGACGAAGCCTTTGATATGGCTATGAAATGGAACATCTATTCCACCTTCTGGGCGACCCGGCGGGCGCTGAAACCGATGATCGCGCAGAAATGGGGCCGCATCATCAACATCAGCTCGACCGAAGGCAAGATGGGCAAACCGACCTTCGCCCCCTATACGATCGCCAAGCACGGCATCAACGGAATGACCAAGGCAGTGGCGCAAGAAGTTGGCACTTCGGGTGTCACGGTCAACGCGATCTGCCCCGGCCTGATCCTGACCGACCTGATCATGCAGGGCGGCCCGGCGACGGCGGAAGGACTTGGCATGAGTTTTGACGAGATGATCGACATGTTCTCGCAGGAAAGCGCGCTCAAGCGCCCCGGCAAGGTCGAGGAGGTCGCGGCGATGGCGGTGCTGCTGGCATCGGAGGCTGGCGGCGGGATTACCGGCGGGACGCTCAGCGTCGATGGCGGGACCGCGCAATATTGAGGCCGCCGGCCTGAACCGGCACCCCCAGTTTTAGACGTCAGGGCAGCAGCTCTTCGCGCTTCCGGGCGACATCTTTCATGTCGGCCCATGGATCGCCCTGCCCGTCATGCGCCTTGTCCGGCGCTGGCAGCGGCGCCACTTCGGCCGGCGGATCGGCGGCGACGCAATAGGCGGTGACCAGCACCATCGCTGACCACCACAGCGCGTTGCCGCGGCTGGCGAAGACTCGTGTGAGGCGGGGGCCGAACATGGGTTTGCCGATAGCATGCCCAGATTAACAACTTGTCGATCCCCGCCCCGACCAACTCCGCGATCATCAATGCCAAATATTGGCATATTTCCCCATTATTCAGTTTCGGTTCATATTGGCTCGACCGCTGAATCTACCTATCTATTTGATATACATAGGTTTTCAAAAACTGGCACGCCCTGTGCAGTGTTATGGACATCTTCGTGAAACAATTTGCGAAGCACCAGTTTAAACCAAAAAGGAAAATCAACATGACCAACGCAAACATCCAGAACCAGGTCGCCGCCGCTTTTGCCGCAATTTTCACCGCCGCAATTTTCGTCAGCGCTTCGATCGCCCCCGCCATGAACAACGCCGCCGCTCTGGTCGCTTAACCCACTCGTAAAGGAACCCCGAATATGTTGTCCTCCAAATTTCAAACCCGTCTCGCCGCAGCTTTCGCCTCTTTCCTCTCGGCTGCCATCCTGCTCAGCGCCTCGATCGGCCCCGCAGTCAACAACAGCGCATCTTTGGTGATCTGATCACCGAAGATGCCCCGGGCGGCGTCAACCGCCCACCCCTGCCTTGTCGCCATTTCTGACCACCAGCTTTAACCTCTTTTAACATCTCCCCGCTAATTCCAGCCGGTGAACAACCTCCGCTGGCCCACCTTCATTCTGATCACCGCCGCCCTGTGCACGGCGCTGTTTCTGGCAATCTTCCTCAGCGGCGGTCCGGCCAGCACCACAGCAGCGGTCGGCATCGATCCGAACCGCGCCAGCTTCGGCATCTGCTTTGGCCCCGACCGCGTCACCTGCGTCGTCGACGGCGACACGATCTGGTTCGAGGGCCGCAAGATCCGCATCGCCGATATCAATACCCCGGAAATCTCCAGCCCCGGCTGCGCCGCCGAAAAAAGGCTCGGCCAGCAGGCCAAGTTCAGGCTGCAGGCCTTGCTCAATCAGGGCAGCTTCTCGCTGCAATCGATCGACCGCGACCAGGACCAATATGGCCGCGATCTCCGCATCATCACCCGCGACGGGCAAAGCCTGGGCGAGATTTTGGTCGCCGAGGGCCTGGCCGAACGCTGGCAGGGCTATCGCCGTAACTGGTGCTAGGCCGCCTGTCCCGCCTTGCGGGACAGCAACCACGCCAGAGCGAACAGCAACATGAACAATCCGTCGATCATGGCGCCGACAAACACGGGGCCCGCCTCCACGCGTCCCTGCGCGTAGAGGATTGTCACCGGCAGAAAGAAGGACAGCTTTTCCAATATCGAGATCGGAATTAACGCGCGATAGCGGACCGGGTCCATCGCGATCAGGATGAAGATCAGCTGGAACACCAGCGCAATGCCGATAAAGCCGTAATAATATTCCGGTCGCGGACCGGCTTCGCCGAACAATCCCGGGACCAGCGCGAGCAAGCCCCAGGCGGCGGCGAGAGCGAAAATGATTCGGACAAATTTCATGGCGACTCCGGGTTGAACTTTACAAACTTTACAGTGTTAAAAGAAAAAATCCCTGCTCGCCCCAAAATCACGATTTTTCGCATTTTTTCAAATGCATGGGTCAGATTGGCGGCATAGTTTCTCATGCTCCCGCCTTTAGCATAACGGCCGGATGTAGGACAGAGGCCGGTTGGCAAAATCTCCAACGGGATAGCAAATCCGGCGCAGCGTGATATTGGGCGTTCATGGATAAATATCGTCATATCATCGGCTGGGGCGCGATCGCCGTTGCTGCGCTCAATTTTCTCCCGCTACCCCTGCCCGCGCTCCCGCCAATGCTGACCGCACCGATGATGATGCTGGCGCCCGGCCTTGGTCCGATCCTGATGATGCTCTCGCCGATGCTGCTCTTTGCTGCCGGTATCGGTCTGGTGAAAGGCTGGGACGGCGGGCGGAAGCTGTTTGTGGTCTGGGCGGTGATTGGCGGATTGTCGGCGCTCGCGGGACTGGACTATGCGCCGGCCGCGGCGGTGGTGGATCTAGTGGTGATCGGGGTTTCGCTGGCGGTGGTGCTGTGGGGGGACTGGCGACGGTTGTTGCCGCGTTGAGGGCACTCGGGCGGTAGTAAGGATCGTCATCCTGAACTTGTTTCAGGACCTCCATCGGCAGCGCGTGAACTTTGAGGGATCCTGAAACAAGTTCAGGATGACGAGGTGCAGGACCTCCATCGGCAGCGCGTGAACCTTGGGAGGTCCTGAAACAAGTTCAGGATGACGATTGTGTGTAGCGACAGCGCGCTTTGACGGAATAGGCCGTCACTTGACAGTTTCGCCCCCTGCCCCTGTCAACAGCCCCGCCCTGGCGGTAAGCCGGCACCATGTCCTTCCAGCCTTGCGTCTACATCATGACCAACAGGCCGCGCGGCCTGCCCTATGTCGGCGTCACGTCCGAGCTGATGCAGCGCATCTACCAGCATCGCGAAGGCAGCGCCGACGGGTTTACCAAGCGCTATAATCTGAACAAGCTGGTGCTGTTCGAACAATATGGCACAATGGAACTGGCGATCACGCGCGAGAAGCAATTGAAGCGCTGGCACCGGCAGTGGAAGCTGAACCTGATCGAGGCGACCAATCCGCAGTGGCGCGATCTGGCGGAGGATTTGGGCTTTGGGCCCGTGCGGTAGCGTCCGAGGCTGCATTAAAATGAGCGAGTCGTCATCCTGAACTCGTTTCAGGACCTCCACCGGCAGCGCGCGAACTTTCGGGAGGTCCTGAAACAAGTTCAGGATGACGAAGGGATGGTGCTGGATGACGCCCCGCACGGAACAATCCCGCCCGCCACGCGTTGGTCGGGTAACAGAAAGAGGTAAAGCATGACCGACAACCAGAACATCAACCAGTCCCAGCGCGACGACGCGCAGGCGCAGAAATTTGCCGAGAAGGCGCAGCAGCACAGCAAGGCCAAGCGCGAGGATGTGGCCGACAGCACGCATGGCGGCCACACCGATCCGGCGCAGCTCATTCCCGATGATGTGCAGGACACGGTCGATCATATGAAGCAGATGGTCGAAAGCGGCCGCATCGAAGGCGGCGCCTTTGCCGGCGAGCGCAATGATGATGACGAGGAAAGCGATCTCGGCATTCTGGACAAGGCCGAGGATGACGCCCCGCTCAGCGAAAAGGGCGGCGCGGATTTTGGTAATAGTGGGTGAGTAATTCCCTCTCCCACAGGGAGAGGGTGAAATTACACTCGTCATCCTGAACTCGCTTCAGGATCTCCATCGGCAGAGCGCGAATTCTCGGGAGATCCTGAACCAAGTTCAGGATGACGATTTTTCTTAACCTTCGTTCATCTTCCCATCAACACTCCACATACCGGCACCATGCGCGGCGATGAACAGGAAGATGAAGCAGTAGAGCGCGACGATTTCGCCGCCGTTGGTGAGCGGGAACAGGCCGGCGGAGCCATGCGCCATCCAGTAGGCGGCGGCGCTCATGCCGCTGGCGATGAAGGCGGCGGGACGAGTGAACAGGCCCACTATGATCAGCGCGCCGCCGATCAGCTCGATAGCCGCAGCGGCATAGAGCACCGGATTGAGCGGATATTCAAAGGCGACCGGAAAGTTGAAAAGCTTTTGCACGCCATGCGCCATGAACAACAGCCCCGCGACGATCCGCAGCAGCGCGTAAGTATGTTCTTTATATCCATCCAGAAACTTCATGATTGTTCCTCCCCGTTGATTGGTGGGAGAAACCTAGGGCGGGCCTGCCCTAGCGTCAACGCGGGAGACGGTCGGCGCGGGGCAACAGTGTGTTGCCGATTTTGCTGTTGTGGGGCGTGAGCGGCGGCCAAGAGGAGAATTGGACCAAACCAACCGTCATCCTGAACTTGTTTCAGGACCTCCATCGTCACAGCGTGAGCCTTGGGGGATCCTGAAACGAGTTCAGGATGACGAGAGAGGGAATTGCTGCACTGTCACTTAAGATTCCAAGGTCTTTTACCATACGTATTCAAGTTTTCAGGTGGTTCAAAAATAAATAAGGTTTTGCAGTCCGCATCTACGATTCTTCTTGAATTGTCTGATGCAATGGCAAGAAAATTTGATGACATTTTTCGAACAACGATGTTTTGTCCACATTTTGCAAGCGTTTCAGGAAAACTCGAATAGGCCAAATACCTGTCTCGTTGGCCATCGGATAAACCTGAACTAATCAACGTCATCAATATTACAAACCCAAGCATTGCTGCAAAAGATATGCGAAAGCTAAAACCGTTTTCCGCCAACCATTTGCCCAATAACGTCATGAGTAGCAGCATTATTCCTATTGAGGCCATGCGATATTCGATCATTCCTAGCATCACATAAAGGTATACACTTAAACCGATATTAGACACGCCGGCGGCAATTAAAGAGTAAACCATCCATTTGAGGCACTTAGGTTGCTTTGGAGGAGAATAACCACCGTCCCGCAATGACCTAAATGGTACGTTGATTTGCCAAAGCGAGAAGAGGCCCCCAAAAAAGACCATGACATAAGTTGTAGCTACATCTGATATTGAAACGGTAAAAATATCTGACGGATCGGAGAACAACTCAATATTTCCTCCAAACCCTCTGAAATATGAAATCAAGAAAATAAAACAAAAGATCGCGTGAGTAAAAGGAAGTGCAATGATCAGATTGCGAATTATTTCCCAAGAACTCTTGTACTTTCGGTTTATTTCATGATCTGTCAACCGCCCCCCTACTCCGCAGCAACCCCTGCTTCCGCAAACATATCCGGACCATCATCGACGGCTTCGTCCTCGTTCGCGACCTTGCCCTTGCGCTGGTCGAAGCTCGACCAGACGTCGTTCCACTCGCCCTTGGTCGCGCCTTTTGAATATTCGGTGGCGCGGGCTTCGAAGAAATTGGCGTGCTCGATGCCGTTGAGCATCGGGGCGAGCCATGGCAGCGGGTGGTCTTCGACCATGTAGATCGGC
>JBALUX010000040.1:0-19393 GCA_036963725.1 Parasphingorhabdus sp.
AGCCGCACCCATCGCACCGCCTGCCATGACAAGAAGGGTAGCGTTCATGGGCGTCCCTTAGTCGGCTTGAGTCATTTTTCCAAGCATATCATTGGTCAGCCACAAGCGGATGGCGGTCGCGAGGCCCGGCGGCTGTGCTGCGGCGATCCGCTCGACGTCGATCCGCGCCACCAATGCATTGACCGGCAGACCGCGACTGTCGGACGCCGATTTCAGCATATCCCAGAACAGGGGCTCGAGAGAAATCGAGGTTTGATGCCCGGCGATCGTGATGCTGCGCTTGACCGGCGGGTGGAAGATCTCGGGCTTCTCTAGATCCATCCCGACAATTCCCGTCGCACCAGTGTCTCCAGCATATCAATGCCGGTATCGCTATCGTTGAGGCAAGGCAGATAGGCGAATTTCTCGCCACCGCCGGACTCAAATTGTTCCTTGCCCCGTATCGCCAGTTCCTCACAGGTTTCCAGACAGTCGCTGGAGAAGCCCGGCGCAAAAATTGCGATATTCTTCTTTCCCTGACCGGCCAAGGCTTCCAACGTCGTGTCGGTTGCGGGTTCGAGCCATTTCGCGCGACCAAAGCGCGACTGGAACGAGACCACCAGTTCCCGGCCCATTTTCTCCGACAACAGCCGCGCGGTTTTCTGGCAATGGCAATGATAGGGATCCCCAAGTTCCAGCGTGCGCTGCGGCATGCCGTGGAAACTGGCGACGATAGCATCCGGCACAAAGTCCAGCTCTGCAATATCCCGCTCCAGACTGGTCGCCAGCGCATCGATATAGGCCGGGTCATCATGATAGGCTGGCAGCAGCCGGATCGCCGGTTGCCAGCGCATGGCGGCAATCGCGTCAAACACCGCATCATGCACGCTGGCTGTCGTTGCACCGCTATATTGCGGATAGAGCGGTGCGATCAAAATGCGGTCGCAGCCTGACGCTTTCATCGCTTCCAGCCGGGAAGCAATGCTCGGATTGCCGTAGCGCATCGCCCAGTCGACCATCACGCCGTCGATTTTGGGAGCAAGCTTTTCGGACTGTTTCCGCGTGTAGGACGCCAGTGGCGAACCATCTTCGGTCCAGACCAGGCTATAGGCTTCAGCAGATTTGGCCGGCCGGGTATTAAGAATGATTCCGCGCAATATCGGCTGCCAGATGATCGAGGGTATTTCGACCACCCTTTTGTCCGACAGGAACTGCTTGAGATAGCGTTTGACCGCCTTTTTTTCCGGTGCGTCGGGCGTGCCGAGATTGACCAGCAAAACGCCGATTTTCTTGTCCGCAACTGGCGGATGGTCTTTTGGTAATGGTCCGGTTTCACGCATGATTTAGGATACTTCCCCGAAAAGTGGTAATTGCCGAAGCCGGACACCGGTTGCCGAAAACAAGGCATTGGCAACCGCAGGCGCGACCGCCGGTACGCCCAGTTCCTCATAACCGACCGGCTCTTCCTCGCTTCTGATAAATTCGATCTGGATCGGCGGAATTTCTGCCAGCCTTGGCAAGGACAGGTCGCTCAGCCGCCTTGCCGTCGGCAGGCCTTTTGCAAAGCGGGTCGCGCTGCCGAGCGCCATCGCCAGTCCGAAGACAATGCCGCCCTCGATCTGTTGCCGGGCGATATCCGGGTGGATGATCCGGCCGATATCGACGCTTGCCGAAATGCGGCGCACTTCCAGACCACTGCCGCCTCTGCTCGCGCTCGCGATGACGGCGACATGGCCGCCGCGCATGCTGTGACAGGCGATACCCTGACCGCTGCGATCCAGGCCGCCATCCCATGCAGCCATGGCCGCGACACTGGTCAGGCAACGGGCAAGCCGCGGCTGGTTGTTCATCATCTGCATGCGGAAGGACAAGGGCTCGATGCCGGCTTTCGCCGCCAGTTCGTCGATGAACGATTCGAGATAGAAGACATTGCTGCTATGGGCGTTGCTGCGCCAGCTGCCGGTCGGCACGCCGACAAACGCGCTATGATGATCGACGGTCAGATTGGGAATATCATAGGGCACTTCGAGGCCGGCCACGGCCTTGATATCGGCTTCCCCGATCGAGGAGCGCATCGCATCGACATTTTCCATGCCATCGAACAGCCGCCTCGCCTGTTCGCGCGCGGATGGCGGAGCGGCGATCTTGATCTGCATCGCTTCGACGCGCCCGGCTTTGGCCATGGCCGCATCCAGCCGAGCCTGGCTCGGTGCCCGGTAATGATCATGCATCAGATCTTCAGCCCGCGACCAGACCAGTTGCACCGGTCTGCCCATTTGTCTGGCGATCATCGCGACCTGCGCCGCTATTTCATTGTCGAGATTGCGGTCGAATGACCCGCCGCTCAGCATTGGATAAAGCGTCACGCGTTCCTGCCGGATATTCAACGCGCGCGCAGCCGCCTGCACCGCTGCCACTGGCGCTTGCGTCGCCATCCAGAGTTCCAGACTGCCATCCTTGAACTCGGCCGTCGCTGTCCGGGTCTCGATCGGTGCGTGCAGCGCCGCGTCGGCGCGATAGCGCGCCTGAAACAGATTCTCGTCGGTAAAAGCACCTTTGGTTTCGCCGCGGGAGAGGAAGCGTGTTCCCGGCCCCTCGTCGAGCGCCTCTTGCAAGGCCGCGTCGATCTTGTCGCTATCGGCCATGAAACCCTTGGTTTCGAAAACCGGGCTCATCTTGTCCAGCGCCCGGTTGGCTGCCCACCAGTTGGTCGCGACCGCCGCGATCCATCTGTCGCCTTTGACCACGTCGATAAAGCCGGTGATCTTGCCGGCCCCTCCACGGTTGAAAGATTTCAGCCTTGTGTCGCCAATCGGGCCTTGCCTGATCGCAGCAAACACCATGTCCGGCAGCCGGACGTCACCGGCAAAATTGGCCGAACCATCCAGTTTGCTGGGCAGATCAAGGCGCGGCACGTCCTGTCCGATCAGGCTGCCGGCTCCGGCCGTCCGCAGCGGGACCGGATCGGGTAGGCTCTGGCTTGCCGCATCACGAACCAGTTCACCGAAACGCAGCGTCTTATCTCCGTTGGCAATGATCCCATTTTCGACCGTACAGGCTTCCCATGAGACATCCCATTTGGCCGCAGCCGCCTTGGTCAGCAACACACGCGCTGCAGCACCTGCCTCTCGGAAACTTGTGGCGAAAGCAGGAATAGATGTGGAATCGGCCGTCACCATGAACTGTTCGCGGATCGCCACATTTTGCGCGACCCACCGGACCGCAGCATTTTCAGCCAGTTTTTCGGTGCCCGCGGGCATCAGCGATTCGGCCCATTGCTCGGCCAGCGGGATGTTGCTGTACAGCGGGTTGATCGGCGCGGGTTCCACCGCGACCGTGCGCCAGTCGGCGCCCAGTTCGTCGGCAAGAATTTGCGGCAGGACGGTATAGACCCCTTGGCCCATTTCGCTCTGCGGCACGACCACCGTGACCTGTCCGTCTTCGGAAATTTTCAGAAAAGCGCCGAAAACCTGTTCATTCTCGGTCGCCGCGACGTTCGGCTCATAGCTGCGCGGCCAGAATGCCCAGGCCACTACCAGACCGCCCAAAGCGCCACCTCCGATCAGGAATTTTCGGCGATTCAGTCCCGTCGATGAATCTTCGTCCTGCCCAAGATCTGTATCAGCCGCCACGAGCCTACTTCAATAGACCGAGACGGGGTATTTCGATTTTCGGGCAACGGTCCATGACGACCTTGAGACCAGTATCGGTCGCGCGCTTTGCTGCGGCTTCGTTGATCACGCCGAGTTGCATCCAGACCGCCCTGGCCCCGACTGCAATCGCTTCGTCAACCGTTTCACCAGCGGCTTCGGAATTGCGGAAAATATCGACCATATCGATATCGCCTTCGATATCTGCCAGCGATGCAACCACGGGAACGCCGTGTAACATTTGGCCAGCCAGAACCGGATTGACCGGGATCACATCATAGCCCTGGTCGAGCAGAAACCTGAGTATCTCGTTGCTTGCGCGCTCCGGCTTGGCTGAAGCGCCGACCAGAGCGATACGCCGGGTCGATGTCAGCAATGCGCCAATATCCTGGTCGCTTTCCAGCATCATGATGGTCGTCCTTTCTGCTATTGGTTATCCAGCCATGTCGCGAGCTTTTTGGCAATATCAAGGAACGCCTGCCCGTGCACATCGTCAGCACAGGCCGGTGGCGTGCCGCCATCGCTCGACTTGCGAATTTCGATATCGAGCGGAATGCGGCCCAGAAAGGGCATGCCCATTGTCTTCGCAGCCGCTTCCGCACCGCCTGCACCAAAGGGGTCGCTGACTTCGCCGCAATGCGGGCATTGATAGCCGGCCATATTCTCGACCATGCCGATGATCGGGATTTTGGCCTGATTGAACAGATCAACCGCACGGGTTGCATCCATCAGCGCCAGATCCTGCGGTGTCGAAACGATCACCGCGCCAACCGGCTTATGCTTCTGCATCATCGACAGTTGCACATCACCGGTGCCCGGCGGCATGTCCACGATCAGTTCCTCGACATCACCCCAATGGGCGTCGATCAGTTGCTCGAGCGCCTTGCCCGCCATCGGTCCGCGCCAGGCGATCGCCTGCCCCGGCTTCGCCAGATGGCCCATCGACAGCACCGGCACGTCATAGTCATTGGGCACCGGTATCAGCTGCTTGCCTTCGGCTTCCGGACGCATCCCCTCACAGTGGAGCAGCCGCGGCTGGGACGGCCCATATATATCGGCGTCAACCATTCCGACCTTGCGGCCCATGCGCTGCATGGCAATTGCCAGATTGGCGGACAGGGTCGACTTGCCGACACCGCCCTTGCCGCTGGCCACAGCGATCAGACGACGTTCGATCTTCTCGGCGGTCATCGCGATATCGACTTTCTCGACGCCGTCGAGCGCCAGCAAACTGCCTTTCACGGCAATCTCGATCTGGCCGCGCTCGCGCACGTCCAGCCCGCCAACATTGAGCACCAGCGTAATCCGGCCTTCGGTGAATTTTACGGCGCTGAAACGGCCCTTGGCTATGTCGTCGAGCGCCGTTTCGATTGTGGAAATATCGGTCATCGGATCGACATAGTTACACTTTTCTCGGATTGACACTGTTTTTCTGGCGGCGTGCTACCTATAAAGAAACTATGAATGAAAATATTAACGGTGACGCACGCCGCAAATCGATTTTGGGCTCAATATTGAACATGTCCGGCCCTTGGGGCAATAACGGCGACAGCGGCAATGGTGGCGGCGGTGGCGGTGGCCCTCGCAATCCATGGGGCAATCCTCCCGGCGGATCTTCCGGCGGTGGCCGCAAGGGTGCCGGCTCTCTCGAAGAATTGTTTAAAAAGGGCACCGGCGGCGGCTTCAAGGGCGGCATCCCGAAACGTCCCGGCGGACGGTCCTGGTGGCCGCTCATGGCAATCGGCTTCATAGTCCTCTGGGTGTTGCTAACCAGCATCCACCGCGTCAGCCCGCAGGAACGCGGCGTCGTGACATTTCTAGGCTCCTATTCGCGCACCCTGCAACCGGGTCTGCACTTTTCGCTTCCCACTCCGATGGAGCAGGTCACGAAAATGGATGTCGAGGAAATCCGGACGATCGATATCCCGGAAGGCGAATCCGAAAAGCTAATCCTGACCGGCGACCAGAATATCGTCGATCTCGCTTACTCTGTGCGTTGGAACATCAAGGCACCAGAATTGTTCCTGTTCCAGATCGCCGAACCGGAAGAAACAATCAAGGAAGTGGCAGAAGCATCGATGCGCGCCGCCGTCGCCAATTTCACGCTTGATGACACCATCGGTTCTGAACGGTCCGAAATCGAACAGACGGTGGAACGGAATATGCAGCAACTGCTCGACGGCTATGGTGCGGGCGTTGTCATTCGCGGCATCGCGATCAAGAAGGCCGATCCTCCGGCTTTGGTCAACGATGCGTTTAAGGAAGTGTCCGCTGCCCAGCAGACGGCGCAAACCTATCTCAACGAAGCCCGCGCCTATGCACAGCAATTGACGGCGCAGGCGCAAGGTGAATCCGCGGCCTTTGACAAGGTTTACGAGGAATATCGGCTGGCTCCGACGGTCACGAGACAGCGGATGTATTATGAAACAATGGAGCGTGTATTGTCCAAGGTCGACAAGACGGTGGTCGAAGTGAAGGGCGTGACGCCTTATCTGGCCCTGCCGGAATTGAAGAAACGCGCGCAGCAACCCGCGATTACGACCGTGGAGGGCAAATAATGGGACAGATTATGAAAAATCCCGTTGCGCTCGGCGTCATCGTCATTGCGCTGCTGTTCACCTTGCTGAACACGCTCATCATCGTCCCGGAAACGCGGCAAGGCGTGGTTGTGCGCTTTGGTGAACCGGTTCGCATCATCAACCGCTATCAGAGCGGTGTCGCCTTCGGCCAGACAGGCGCCGGACTGCTGATGAAAATTCCGTTTCTTGAACAGGTAGTCTGGATCGACAAGCGGATTCGCGACGTAGAGATGGAGCAGCAGCAAGTGCTGTCCACCGACCAGCTTCGCCTGCAGGTCGATGCCTTTGCCCGGTTCCGGATCACCGATCCGCTGCGCATGTATATTGCAGCCGGCAGCGAAGAACGCGTCTCCGAGGAGCTTCGACCCATTCTAGGCTCTGCCCTGAGAAACGAACTCGGCAAGCGTCCGTTTGCAGCTCTGCTGAGCCCGGAACGCGGTCAGGTAATGGACAATATCCAGGCCGGTCTCAACCGGGTTGCACGGCAATATGGCGCCGAGATAGTCGACGTGCGGATCAAGCGGGCCGACTTGCCCGAAGGCACGCCACTCGACAGCGCCTATCAGAGAATGCGGACTGCCCGTGATCAGGAAGCGCGGACCATTCGTGCCCAGGGCGCGAAGCAGGCGCAGATCATTCGCGCCGAAGCCGATGCCAGCGCTGCCCGGACCTATGCCGAGAGCTTTGGCAAGGACGCGAATTTCTATGATTTCTACCGCGCCATGAAGAGCTATGAAACAACCTTCCAGGGCGGTGGTCCGGATGATCCGCAGAGTTCGTTCGTGCTTTCGCCGGACAATGAATATCTGCGCCAGTTCCGGGGCCGGTAAGGAATTTTGCCCAGTAATCGGGAGATTATCGACGCCTATTACACCGCTTTGTCGGTGATGGACGTCGATGGTTTCGAAGCGCTGCACCATCCGGATGTGGTTTACAACGTGTCCGGCAACACGATCATCTCGGGCCGATACGACAGCTTTGCCGCACTGAAACAGGTGTTGCCCGCCATATTCGAGGCACTGGATTTCGATCAGTTTGAGTTCGCGGCGAAATGGCGGATGATGAACGACGGACCGGATGGCGCGACCGCCATCATGGAAGCCAATGGTGTCGCCCGAAACGGTCAGCGCTATGACCAGCGCTACGTGCATATCTTTTCGTTCCGCGACGGAAAGATCGCTTTGGTCCATGAATTTTTCGATACGCAGCTGGCCAATGATGCGTTGGGTTTTTCGGCAAAGCCCCGGTTTGAAACCGACGGTCCGTTTGAATTCTGACGTCCCGAAATTCCGGAACGGCAACGGTCGACTACAAATGTCGTCTTTTCTGCACAATGCCGGTTTTTTTCTGCGAAACGACGATTCCCGGCTTGCGAAAGGGCTTTTGTACACCCAAATAGGTTGGCATCGGGAATGTCTTGCAGTTCTGCGCTTAAGATCGGCAGACAAATATGCTAATATTCAATTTCCGTTCATGAAAATTGCGTCATTATTTCAGCGATTTTGAACGGATTTGGCGGCGACACCCACTTTCCCCGCCAGGATTTTGAGAGGAAGATATATAGTGCGTTACGCTTATGGAATTTCAGCAGCTTTGCTTTTGGCCGGCAGTGCAGCAACTCTGGCTGGCATTGGCCCGGCTGGTGCTCAGACCGCCGCCAACGACAGCTCGGTGATGCGCAATGTCGTACCACGCGCAAATGCTCCGATGAGTTTTGCAGACCTGACAGAGCAATTGCAGCCTGCCGTGGTCAATATCTCCACCACCCAGCGCGTTCGTGTGAACACCAGCAATCCCTTCGCCGGCACCCCTTTTGACGGCCTGTTCGGCAATCGTCAGAGCGGCGGCAATGCACAGACCCGCGAGGCCCAGTCGCTCGGTTCCGGCTTCATCATTTCGGCTGATGGCTATGTCGTCACCAATAACCATGTTGTTGCACCGGGCAATCGCAACGCGACGATCGAATCGATCACCGTGATCATGCCGGACCGGACCGAATATGAAGCAGAACTTGTCGGACGCGATGCGGCATCCGATATCGCCGTCCTCAAGATCAAGGCAAACAAGCCCCTGCCCTTCGTCAAATTTGGCGATAGCACCGGCGCCCGCGTCGGCGACTGGGTGATTGCCATCGGCAATCCGTTCGGCCTTGGCGGCACTGTGACCACCGGTATCCTGTCTGCTATCCACAGAAACACCGGACAGGGCGGCGCTTATGACCGTTTCCTGCAGACCGACGCATCGATCAACCGCGGCAATAGCGGTGGCCCGATGTTCGATCTCAACGGCAATGTCATCGGCATCAACAACGCAATCATTTCGCCAACCGGCGGCAATGTAGGGATTGGCTTTGCCATCCCCGCCGAAGTCGCTGCCCCGATCGTCGAGACGCTGAAAGCCGGACAGGCAATCGAGCGCGGTTATCTCGGTGTGCAGATCAGCGGACTGTCCGAAGATTTGGCAGATTCTCTCGGCCTCGAGAAAAACCTGGGCGAATTTGTCCAGCGTGTCGAACCGGGTGAAGCGGCCGCAAAAGCCGGTATCCAGGCCGGTGACGTGATCACCAAGGTGAACGGCAAGACGGTCACACCCGACCAGACTCTGTCCTACCTGGTAACCAACCTTCCGATCGGCACAGATGTTCCGATCGAACTGGTCCGTAACGGCAAGACGATCAAGGTCAATGCCAAGCTCGGCAAGCGTCCTTCCGAAGAGGAACTGGCCGGCAGCACATTTGATCCGGATGCCGAAGATGATGCCATGGGCCAGAATGACGATGGCACCAGTGCGCAGGCAACCGCTGATGCGCTGGGCTTGTCGGTTATTGATCTGACGCCGGCAATCGCACGCCAGATCGGTGTTCCGTCGACGCAAAAAGGCGTGGTCGTAACTACGGTCAATCCGAACAGCGATGCCGCCCAGAAAGGCATAAGGCGCGGATATCTGATCACCAGCGTCAACCGCGAACCGGTGACCAGCGCTACCGAACTGGATCAAGCTATCAACAAGGTGAAACGCTCGAACCGCGAAGCAGTCCTTTTGCAGGTCCGGCGCGGCGCGCGCGATCCGCAATTTGTAGCCGTTCGCCTCCAGGACAGCTAAACGCGTATAAACACATGTAACAGAAAAGGGCCGGTGCTTGACGCCGGCCCTTTTTTTGCGTCAAGTCAGGGTCAGCTTTGCAATATGATTGAGGGGATCCGCCGATGGCCGATGCAACAGAAATTTTTCTCGGACTGGGCGGCGGCGAACGGCAAAGCCTCAACCTGTCCCGCGCCAACCGCCACGGCCTGATCGCCGGGGCTACCGGTACCGGCAAGACGGTCACGCTACAGGGTCTGGCCGAGAGCTTTTCCGCCAATGGCGTCCCGGTCTTTGTCGCGGACGTCAAAGGCGATCTTGCCGGCATCTCGATGGCCGGTTCCACGCAATTCAAACATGCCGACAAGCTGGAGGGCCGCGCCAAGGAACTGGGCATGGATGATTATGCCTATTCGGACAATCCGGCAATATTCTGGGATCTTTACGGCAAACAGGGCCATCCGATCCGCACCACGATCAGCGAAATGGGGCCATTATTGCTGGCGCGCCTGATGGATCTGAATGACACGCAGGAAGGCGTGCTCAACATCGTCTTCCGTTTTGCCGATGAACAGGGAATGCTGCTGCTGAACCTCGACGATCTGCAGTCGATGCTCGCGTATACCGCGGAAAATGCGAAGCAGTTGTCGGCCAAATATGGCAATGTCAGCAAGGCCAGCGTCGGCGCGATCCAGCGCCAGTTGCTCCAGCTGGACAGCCAGGGCGCAGGCCAGTTTTTTGGCGAACCCGCTCTGGAAATTGACGATTTCATCAAATGCGACGAAAAGGGTCGCGGCTATATCAATGTCCTCGCCGCCGACCAGCTGATGCGCAGTCCGAAGCTCTACGCGACATTTCTGCTCTGGCTGCTCGCCGAACTGTTCGAAACATTGCCGGAAGTCGGCGACCCGAAAAAACCGAAACTGGTTTTCTTCTTCGACGAAGCGCATCTGCTGTTCGACGACGCGCCGAAAGCACTGGAAGACAAGATCGAACAGGTCGTGCGGCTGATCCGCTCGAAAGGCGTCGGCGTCTTTTTCGTCACCCAGAATCCGGTCGACATACCCCAGGAAGTCGCGGGCCAGCTTGGCAACCGTGTGCAGCACGCCCTGCGCGCTTTCACGCCGCGAGACAAAAAGGCGATCAAGGCCGCAGCCGACACCTTCCGGATCAATCCCGAACTGGACGTCGAGGAAGCGATCACCGAATTGCGCGTCGGCGAAGCGCTCGTTTCGACCTTGCTCGAGGATGGCGCACCGTCGATCGTCCAGCGGACGCTGATCAAGCCACCCCGGTCCCGCCTCGGCCCGATCTCGGCAAAAGAACGCGCCATCATCAATTCGATCTCGCCCTATGAAGGCAAATATGACGAGGAGGTCGACCGGCACAGCGCCGAGGAGATACTCGCGCAAAAGGTGATCGACGCGACGGAAACGGCCAAGGAAGTCGAAGAAAAGGGTGAAGAAGAAGTCCGCAAACAGCCGCGCAAGAGCAAAAGCATCTGGGAGAAAGCCTTCAGCCGCGGCGCAAAGGTCGCCATGGGGTCTGCGGCAGGCATGGCCGCCTCGACAATGCTCGGCAAAAAATCCCGGGCTAACCCGATGCGCACAGGCGTAACATCGGCCGTAGGCTCAGTCGTTACCGATCTCGCCGGACCGATGGCCGGACGTTTCGTCCGCAATCTGATTGGTGGATTGATGCGATAACAGCCGGCTCACCAGCCTGTTGCCGCGGCGCCGGCTGACCGAGACGAGTCCAGTCTTCTAACCGAAAAAGCGGGCGACAATATCTTTCGCCAGACGGGTCGGCCGCAAAGTGTCTGCATTGATACAGCACCAGCTCGACTGCACTTCGGCGAGCACCTCTTCGCCGCGACGGATGATTGTGCTGTAAAATGCCCGCGCTCCGTGGACTTTTTCGAGCAATACTTCGGCGATCACATCATCATTCAGAAAGGCCGGTTTCCGGTATGTTATCTCGTGTTTCAGCGCCACCCACAAATGATCGGCGACCGCTTCGGAAGGCGCAAATTTCTGCCAATGCGCGACCACAGCTTCCTGCACCCACGTCAGATAATTGGCATTGTTGACATGTCCCATGAAATCAATGTCAGACGCCTCGATGGCAATGCTGTGATGATGTGAAATGCTGTTCATATTACCAATATATAAGATTAGCGGAGGCCGATTGATAGGGCAAACTAGATTCATGCTCCAGAATCCGGGAGCAGATCGTCATATCAGGCAAGGCCAAGCTTGAAGTTTTCGAACGTCAGTCGCCGTTCCGCCGTGAAATTCCGGAACGCTGAAGCCCCGTCAATTGTCGACAAAAATTCATCCATTGCCAGTTTGTCGGCATCGGGCAAATCCCGATAATAGTCCAGCGGCCGCTGCAGCATCCACAGACTGAACGGCGGCGCGATGCGTTGTCCGGTCACGCCCTCGATGGCAAATTCCGCCATCCCGACTGCGCGTGGTATTTCGGTATCCGCATTCGCCTCGGCCCAGACAGCGAACAGGTCCGCGGTTTTCTGCAGGAATGGCATTTGCTCCGCCATCATTCTTTCCAGCACCGGCACCAAGCTTTCCGGGATATCGTCATCGGATAGAAATTCTCCGGACAGCGGCTGCTGCACATCCACCATCCGCTCGACCCAGGCGGCAACTTTCGGTGCCAGTCTTTTCATGATCTCGCCCGATGCCGGGTCGCGGTACAAATGGGCAAAAAGTGGCCCGATCAGCCCATAATCGCCAATCGAGGGACGTGAACCGAGCAGATAATCATATTGCGCAAAATGCCGGTCGAGATCGGCCAGAAGCGCTTCATAGCTCGCTTCAATCGCAGGGATAGTCTGCTCGTTAATCCCCAATATCGGGCAAAAGCCCTTGAACGCCTGACCGCGCTCGCGACCGATGACCATCTGCTCTTCCTTGTTGGCTTCCGGCGCTGCGACGGCACCAAATTCGCCGTAGACCCATTCTTCATTATAGTTCCAGCGATAGTGCATCGCCGGAATCACCAGCCATTCATCACCGAATACTTCCATCAACAACGCCACCAGCCGCTGTTTCGGCGTATCGGGATAGACGGACGGCCCGCCGATCTCCGCTTCGAAATGATCGATGATCAACGTTGTGTCCTGAAGCGTTTCGCCTGCGTCGGTCACCATCACCGGGATGACGGGTCGGCCCACTTTCGGCACGATGATCGTCTTGTAGACTTCCGTGCTACTGAGGATTTCCTCGTAATCCACTCCTTTCCAGTCGAGATAGGCCCGCGCCTTGCCGGAATAGAGCGATAATGGTCCACCGTAGAATTTATGGCTCATCAGCCGCGCCCCCGGTAGGACGCGACGCCCTGTTCGGGTATCCAGAGGCCCCTGGGCGGCTCACCCGATTGCCAGAATATGTCGATCGGTATGCCGCCGCGCGGATACCAGTAGCCGCCGATCCGCAGCCATTTGGGTTTCATTTCGTCGAACAGCCGCTTGCCGATGCCGACCGTGCAATCCTCATGAAAGGCAGCATGGTCGCGGAACGAACCCAAAAATAGCTTGAGCGATTTCGATTCGACGATGGTCTGGTCCGGCGCATAATCGATGACCAGATGGGCGAAATCCGGCTGGCCGGTTACCGGACAAAGCGAGGTAAATTCCGGCACGGCGAAGCGTGTCAGATACAGCTCGCCTGCACGGGGATTGGGCACATAGTCGAGTATCGCCTCTTCGGGAGAAGCGGGCATCGAACTGGTCTTGCCTAAAAATTTCGGTGCGGGCGGAGCGGATGGTTTGTCGGTCATGCAGATTATCTAGTGCACGGGGCGCTTCATGTCATCACCCCTGCTGCATTCATCAACGGTTCAGTGCTTTGGGCGGCATTTCGACCTGTAACTTCACAGGGACAGGGCCGTTCTTCAGACTATCATATATAATCGGATCGGCATGGTTTTGACCGGCGCAATTTCGGGATTTCTCCTGAGCGCTGTCGCTATGGCGCAGACGTCTGGCGAGTATCCATTGCCTGCACCGCAAAGCCGGCCCTCGGTGGAAAGCTATTCGTTGCCGCCCGGACCGGACAGCAATCCGAAGCAGAATGGCTTGCAGGGACCGGTCGACGCCGAAATTCCGCTCGCCGCGCCGACCAATGTCGCGCCGAGAACCACCCCTGCAAGAGCGCCATCGCCCGTACCGGCACCCAGCAATCCAGCGGCCACGCCTGCTGCTGTCGAAAGCACAGCCCGTCGAGGGCAGCCACCAGTCAGACAGGCTCCGCTCACGGCCGACGTAGAAGAAGATATATCCACGCCGGAAGCAAATCCGCCATCAGAGGAACCGGCAGACGCGTCGGGGGAAAGTAAGAGAGCAGCCGGGGCATCAGCAGGCAGCGCATTAACTCCGACAGAAACCGCCGCAGAGCCTGCCCCGAAAACTGCGCCCAATGACTGGATACTTCTGGCCTTTGCGGCGCTGCTGTTCGTCCTGCTTGGGGCATTATTTCTTTGGCGGGCCCGCAAGGCCAGATCACAACCAGCAGTTGTCACGGAGCCTGATCGTGCGAGTGCCAGTTCCACCGGCGTTGCGGCCAAACCCGCGGAACCTCCCCAGCCAGCACCTGCCATCGCCATCGGTTTCGAGCCCCGTTCGGCCAATACGACGCTGTTCAATGCGGTCCTCGGCTTCGAACTCACCCTCACCAATCATGGTAGCCAAGACCTCCGCGATATCAGTGTCAGCGGCGCCATGGTGCAGGCCGAGAATCATGGCAGCCGCGATCCGACAGCAGTCGATCTATCGCTATTGCAGGAGTTACTGACGCTCCAGGCCGGAAAAGCCGAGAAGATCATTGCGGAATTTCGCGTCCCACTGGCCGGCATCCGCCCCATAGAATTCGGCTCGCAGGCCCTGTTTGTACCACTGGTTCACTTTTCAATTGCATGGACCGACGGCTCCGGCGCCCCGCAGCGTCAGATGGCCGCCCTTCTGGTCGGACTGGAACATCAGCCGCCCCGCCCCAAAATGGCGCCTTTCCGGCTGGATCTGGGTCCCCGCAGCTTTGCTCCGCTCGGCCACCGGCTGGTCGCTGCAGGCTGAACTTTTCGGGGGAAGACCGACAGCCGATATCGATCGCATCGCCGATGATCCAGGAGTGTAACGACGCGTCATGCACAAAAACCACAAAAACGGTAGATTCGTCAGGCAATGCGTTATAGCCTCGACGGCTTCAAATCGAGTCGCTAAACGGCGGCTAGAACAGCGCAAATGTTTGCGGGCATGAGGAGTTTAATATGGAATTGCTGGTAACGACCGAATGGTTGGCCAACGAACTGGGTGCGTCTGACCTGCGTATCGTGGACGCGACGAAATTCATGGCAGATGCGGGACGCAATCCGGCAGCCGAATATGAGGCCGGCCATATTCCTGGCGCGGTTTTCATGGACCTCAGTGATTTGACCGATGGCAGCAATCCGGTTGACAACATGCTGCCGCCAGCTGAAAAATTCGCCAGCCGCATGCAATCGCTCGGCCTGGGTGATGGCAGCCGCGTGGTCCTTTACGACGACAGCCCGATGAACAGCGCCGCCCGCGCCTGGTGGATGCTGACCATGTTCGGCGCGCATGAAGTTGCGCTGCTCGATGGCGGCATTGCCAAATGGAAGGCCGAAGGCCGGCCACTGGAAACCGGCAAGGAAGCTTTGCGCCATCGTCATTTCACCGTCTGGAAAGATGACAAGGATATCCGCACCAAGGCCGATATGCTCGCCAATTTGCACAGCAAGAATGAACAGGTCGTCGATGCACGCCCTGCCGACCGGTTCAGCGGCGAAACGCCCGACCCGCGCGGCGATGCTGCCTCCGGTCACATCCCCGGTTCGATCAATATTCCGCACAGCAACTTTTTCAACGCCGATGGCACATGGAAAAGCAGCGACGAAATCAAGGCAATCTTCAGCGATGCCGGTGTCGATCTCTCCAAACCACTGGTCACGACCTGTGGCTCGGGCATGACCGCAGCGGTTGTGTCATTTGCAGCAGCGATTGCCGGTGCAGAGAAAACCGCTCTTTACGACGGCAGCTGGGCCGAATGGGGCGCCGATGCCGACACCCCGAAAGAAACCGCCTGAATATGCCAGCGCTGCTGGAACTTTAATTGGCCGATAACGGCTCTGGTTCAAAAAAGCCCGCGACCCAGGTTGTCACCGGTGGTCGCCGGAAAATATGGACCGGAGCCGTGGTCAATCCGCCCGTATGGCGCGGTAGCACCCATTTATACGACAATGTCGCCCGTCTCCGGGACGGCCTGAAATCCAACGATGACGGCCGTTTCTTCTATGGCCGTCGCGGCTCTCCGACCCAATGGTCGCTCGCCGAAGCCCTGACCGAAATGGAACCCGGTGCAGCCGGGACCATGCTTTACCCGTCCGGCGTCGCTGCCATTTCCTGTTCGTTGCTCGCGGTTCTGCAACCGGGCGACGAGATCCTGCTCACCGACAGCAGCTATGACCCCAGCCGCAGCTTCGCTGATGCGTTTCTCAAGCGCATGGGGATCACCGCGCGCTATTATGATCCGATGATCGGATCGGATATCACCGACCTGTTCGGACCCGACACCAAGGCTATATTAATGGAAAGCCCGGGTAGTCTGACCTTCGAGGTTCAGGATGTACCCGCCATCTGCAAGGCAGCGCGGGCAGAGGGCATAATCACCCTGCTCGACAATACATGGGCGACGTCACGCTTTTTCCCGGCGCTCGAACATGGTGTCGATATCGCCATAACCGCTGCCACCAAATATATTGTCGGTCATAGCGACGTGATGATGGGCGCGGTGACCACGCACAGCAAATACTGGACACGCCTCCGCCGCACCGCCCAGCAACTGGGTCAGGTGGTCTCGCCCGATGATGCCTATCTCGCCGCGCGCGGATTGAGGACGCTGGACGTCCGTCTGCGCCAGCACGAAGCCAGCGCCCTGGAAATTGCCCATTGGCTGAAGGACCGGCCCGAAGTCGGTCTGGTCCTCCATCCCGCTCTGCCCGATTGTCCGGGACACGAGATCTGGAAGCGTGATTTCAGCGGAGCCTCGGGTCTGTTCTCGTTTGAATTAGCGGACGGTGACGACCAGTCCCGTGCTACTTTCATCGATGCGCTAGAACTGTTCGGCATTGGTTACAGCTGGGGCGGCTTTGAAAGCCTCGCACTACCGGTCGATCCGGGAAAGCACCGCACCGCCACCGAATGGACCGGCAAAGGTCCGCTGGTGCGGCTGAATATCGGTCTGGAAGACCCCGATGATCTGATCGCCGACCTTGCCAAAGCTTTTGAACATTACCACGGTGCCAAGCCATGATCGACAATGCGTTCTCCTATATTGAAGCTCTGACTCCTGACACGCCCCGCAACGTCCAGTATATCGAAGGCGCCGTTGCTGCGGGACTGGTCATGCTGGCGTTGACTGCGGGCTGGTATCTCAGCAAATATATCGGTCCCAAGCTGCGCCACCTCTGGGAAGCGCGTGCGGGCTATGAAAGCGAACTCGCCGGCCGCCGCATCCGCGATATGACCCGGCGGGCGACCACATTCATCCTGTGCGGCATTTTCCTGGCTTTCTATCCCTGGCATCTGATTGCCCAGGTCGTCTTTTCGCTCACCATCGCGATAACGGTCGGCCTGTTCGCCAATGACCTGATCCGTGGCGTGCGGATGCCGGACTGGCTGGGGACCATCATCGGTCTGGCCCTGTTCGTGAGTATCGGTTCGGGTCTGGTCGGCGGAATAGAACCGATCACGCTGGCGCTGGACAAGGTCGGATTCGGCATCGGATCGCGCAGGATCTCGCTGCTCTGGATTGTCACCCTGGCGATGACCGCCGTTATCCTGCTGGCGGTTGCCCGCGTGCTGATGAAGCTGGTGGCTTATATCATCGGTAACAGCGAGCTCGACGCCGCACAGAAAGTATTGGGCCAGAAGCTCGCCACCGTCGCCATATTGGCCGGAGCCTTTGTGCTCGGCCTCGACGTGGTCGGGATCGATCTCACGGCTCTGGCGGTCTTCTCCGGTGCCTTTGGTCTCGCCATCGGCTTCGGCATGCAGAAGACGATCGGTAACCTGATCGCCGGGATCATCCTGCTGATGGACCGGTCGATCAAGCCCGGTGACGTGATCGCGGTCGGCGATACCTATGGCTGGGTGAACAAGATCGGCGTCCGCGCGGTGTCCGTCCTCACCCGTGCAGGCAAGGAACATCTGATCCCGAACGAAGATCTGATGACCCGCGAAGTGGAAAACTGGTCCTATTCCAGTCCCAATATCCGGATCAGCATCCCGGTTGGCGTATCCTATAATACCGACATGGATCAGGCGATCGACCTGATGAAACAGGCCTGCGTCGATGTACCGCGCGTGCTCAACCATCCCAAGCCTGTGGTCTGGATGCTCGAATTTGGCGACAGCAGTGTCAATTTTGAAATCCGTTGCTGGATCAAGGACCCGCAATCAGGGGTGGGCAACTTCAGGGCCGCGATCCTAAAACGGGTCTGGGATCTGTTCAAGGAACATGGCGTCGAGATTCCCTTCCCGCAGCGTGATGTCCATATCAAGTCTGTGCCCGCGGGTGGAACCGTCACGCTCGAAGCCGCTCCGAAACCGGTTGCCGCACCGACAGAATCGACCGGAAAAGACTGAGGCAAGATCGCGCGATCCAGCACCGGTGACGCACAAGCGGACGCCGGATGATGCTTTATTAATCATCCCGAATTGAATTCGCCTAAATTTTAAGCGGCTGAAATCAAGTTTGTGGCGCAAGTGCAACATCTGACGTTTATGTCACCCTTCCTGTCATTTTAATTCTTGTGCAGCGCAACAATATAGAGCAGCTTTCTTGCACATGTTTAGAGACTGTTCGCGTTCGGGGCATCTGGCGTAATAAAAAAACAGCCTAGCAAATCCAGGAGGGGCGATACGCATTAACGAGAAAGGGATTTCCATGCGCACGTCTAATAAAATTACCTTTGGCGGAAAAGCCAAGTCAACTGTTCTCGGCCTCTCGGCCATTTTGCTGGCCTCTACGGCTGTACCGGCATTCGCTCAAGAAGCTGAATCTTCCAGCGGAATCACCGTTTCCGGAAATGCCGCAGTCACATCCGATTACCGCTTTCGCGGTGTTTCGTTTTCCGATGGTGACATCGCCATTCAGGGCGGTATTGATGTCGCCCATGAAAGCGGTTTCTATATCGGAACCTGGGGTTCATCGATCGAGGATTCCGCTACTTTCGGACACACAGAACTCGACGTTTACGGCGGCTGGTCTGGCGAAGTAGCCTCCGGCATCACCTTTGATGTTGGCCTGCTCTATTATATCTATCCAAATGGCGAAGGCGGCATTGCTGGCCCAAGCGACTATTTCGAGCCTTATGCATCGGTCTCCGGAACCTTGGGACCGGTTGAAGCAACTCTGGGCGCGGCATATGCGTTCGATCAGGCCGCAATCGGAGATGACGACAACCTCTATATCTATACCGATTTCTCTTCCGGCATTCCGGACACGCCAATTTCACTGAATGCCCATCTTGGCTATACGGACGGCACATTGTCGACTGCCACAGATGGAGACAATTTCGATTGGTCGGTCGGCGCTGACTGGGCAATCACCGAAAATCTCACTGCCAGCCTGATGTATGTTGGCATCGGTGGCGTCAAAGTCGATGATTTCACGGATGACACAGTCGTCTTCACTCTCGGCGTATCGTTCTAAATTCACAAAAGCCACGCTGAAAAAAGGGGCCGCTCGGACAACCGGGTGGCCCTTTTTTTAACTGGCGGCGACAAGCTTTTGCGTCGCCGGATGTTGCGGGTCATCAATCACCTTCTGGATATTCCCTGTTTCGACGATCTGCCCCTCTTCCATCACCGCAATCCGGTGGCACAATCGGCGCGCGGCGGCGATATCATGGGTAATGAAGAGCAGGCTTAATCCGTTCTCGGCTTGCAGCCGGAGGAGAAGCTTCAGAATCTCCGCCCCGACCAGCGGATCGAGCGCCGATGTCGCCTCGTCCAGCACCAATAGCCGCGGCGAAGCAATAATCGCGCGCGCGATCGCAACCCGCTGC